>RFZO01000074.1 GCA_009920715.1 Actinomycetota bacterium
TCCGGAGGACAAGGGCCCCCTGTACTACGTGGAGGACGAGGCCTTCCTCTACAACCCCCGGCTGCGGCGCAAGTACACCGTCCGTGATGACATCGCCGTCATGCTCATCGCAGAATCCGTCACGGCCGACGAGGCGGAGCACAGCCGTGTGACGGCACTCATCTCGGCCCGGGGGCTGAAAGCGACGTTCGGCGCCTGAAAGCGTTGTAGAGTCGACAACCGATTCGGCTGAATTGACCGGTGCCAGTGGGCCCCAGCCATGGATCGCTCACGTCACCGTCCCCTCGGGGACCCTCCCCAAGGAGTACCCATGCCCGCTCTCGGAAAGCACGACTTCCGCGTCGCCGACCTCAGCCTCGCCCCGTTCGGCCGCAAGGAGATTCATCTCGCCGAGCACGAGATGCCCGGCCTGCGCTGGTTGCGCAAGGAGTTCGGCGCGTCGAAGCCGCTGGCAGGCGCCCGCATCTCGGGCTCGCTGCACATGACCATCCAGACCGCGGTCCTCATCGAGACCCTGGTGGAACTGGGTGCCGAGGTCCGCTGGGCGTCGTGCAACATCTTCTCCACGCAGGATCATGCCGCCGCCGCGGTCGTGGTGGGACCCAACGGCACTGCTGACGACCCGCAGGGCGTGCCGGTGTTCGCGTGGAAGGGCGAGACCCTCGAGGAGTACTGGTGGTGCACGGAGCAGATGATGACGTGGCCCGACGGCGGGCACTGCAACATGATCCTCGATGACGGCGGCGACGCCACCCTGCTGGTGCACAAGGGTGCCGAGTTCGAGCGCAAGGGGGAGGTGCCCGACCCGACGAGCGCGTCGAACCCGGAGCTGGCCATCGTGCTCGGTCTGCTCCAGAAGTCGCTGCGCAACGAGCCGAACAAGTGGTCCGAGATGGCCCGGCACATCAAGGGCGTCACCGAGGAGACAACCACGGGCGTGAAGCGCCTGTACAAGATGGCCAAGGACGGGGAGCTGCTGTTCCCCGCCATCAACGTGAACGACTCCGTCACGAAGAGCAAGTTCGACAACCTCTACGGCTGCCGTCACTCGCTCATCGACGCGATCAACCGCGCCACCGACGTGATGATCGCCGGGAAGCTGGCGGTGGTCTGCGGCTACGGGGACGTGGGCAAGGGCTGCGCGCAGTCGCTGCGCGGACAGGGTGCCCGCGTCATCGTCACCGAGATCGACCCGATCAACGCCCTTCAGGCCGCGATGGAGGGCTACGAGGTGAACACGCTCGAGTCCGCGCTGGGGGAGGCAGACATCTTCGTCACCGCTACCGGAAACGAGGCCATCATCACGGCCGAGCACATGGACAAGATGAAGCACAACGCGATCGTCTGCAACATCGGCCACTTCGACAACGAGATCGACATGGCCGGCCTCGCGCGCAGCAAGGCCACCCGTGACGAGCTGAAGCCGGGCACAGACCTGTGGACGTTCCCCGACGGCCACGCGGTGATCGTGCTGGCCGAGGGCCGCCTCGTGAACCTCGGGTGCGCCACCGGCCACCCGAGCTTCGTCATGAGCTGCTCGTTCTCGAACCAGGTGATCGCCCAGATCGAGCTGTTCAACAACCTCGAGAACTACCCCACGGGCGTCTACGTGCTGCCGAAGCACCTCGACGAGAAGGTGGCGCGCGCGCACCTCGACGCACTCGGCGTGAAGCTCACGAAGCTCAGCGACGAGCAGGCCGAGTACCTCGACCTCGATCCGGCGGGCCCGTACAAGCCCGACCACTACCGCTACTGACCGGCCGGGCGGCGCCAGCCGACCGGAAGTCGGCCGATCAGGCCTCGAGCGCCTCGCCCTCCGCGGCGAGGCGCTCTCGTTCCCCCATGCGGAAGAGCCGCAGGGTGACCTGGACCATCGGCCCGATGCCGAGCGCGAACACGAACGTTCCCACGCCGAGCGTGCCGCCCAGGATCACCCCGATTACGAGCACAGTGATCTCCACGAGGGTCCGTGACAGGCGGATGCTCCAGCCGAAACGTTCGTTGAGGCCGAGCATCAACCCGTCGCGCGGGCCGCTGCCGAGGCGTGCCCCGATGTACAGACCCGATCCGGCGGCAATCGCGCACATGCCGATCGCCACGTAGCAGACGCGGAGCACGATGTTGCCCGTCTCCGGGACCATGTCCTGGACCACGTTCTCGACGAGCCCGATCTGGACGGCGTTCATGAGGGTGCCGAGTCCCGGCCTGATGCGCAGGGGCACCCAGAGAAGCAGCACGAAGAATGACACCACGATGATGTTGGTGCCCAGGGGCCAGCCCGTGATCCTCTCGATCCCCTGGTGGAACACGTCCCACGGGGGCACGCCGATCTCGCTGCGCACGAAGAACGCGATTCCCGTGCCGAAGCCCGTGAGACCGAGCGCACATCGGAGGAAACGCTCGGGGAATCGCTCGCGCAGAGGGGGATGGGGGGAGGACATGACGGTCCACCGTACCGAACAGATCGATGCCGGTCACGGACGGTTCGTGTGCATGCAGGTGGTGGCGGCGTCCCGTTTCGAGGGGCGCACGCGTGATGCCGTGATCGGTCTGAAGTACCGCAACGAGCGCCGCAACGCGCGCGTGCTGGCCGGGCTCGTCGCACCGTTGCTCGTCGAACCGATGGTCGTCGCACCGTTCGACATCCTCACTTGGGTGCCCACGGCCGACTCGCGTAGGCGGGAACGGGGGATCGACCATGCCGAACTGATCGCACGCCACGCAGGGGCCCTTGCGGGCGTGCGGACAGCGCGACTGCTGCGCAGGGTCGGGTCATCGCAGCAGACAGGAGCCGTGCGGTCGGTGCGGCTCGCCGGCCCCGCATTCGTGGCCCACGCGCGGTGCGCGGGTCTGAGAGTCGCAGTGCTCGATGATGTCGTCACCACAGGGGCCACGCTGCGTGCCGCCGGAAGGGCACTCGTCGGTGCGGGTGCGGATGCAGTCATCGGCGTTGCTGTCGCCGACGTGGGATGAAGTATTTTTCTCGCGTGGTCATGGATCGAACGGACAGGGCGACAACGGGCAGGCCCGCGGACCGCATCCTCGAGAGGGCGATCGAGGTCATCGAGGCGGGCGGCGAGGTGGCCATCCGCACGAACGTGATTGCCGAGGAGTGCGGTGTCACCGCCCCCATCCTCTACCGCGCGTTCGGCAACCGCGAGGGTCTCGTGGTGGCGGCCCAGGCCGAGAGGTACCGGCGCGCGAGCGAGGTCGCCGTCGCCTATCTCGTGGAGCGGGTCACCAGTGCCGGCAGCCGTGCCGAGCTGAGGGACAACATCATCGAGGCTCTCGACTTCATCACGTCCCCCGAGCGTTCGCGGAACCGCAGGATGAGGGCCGAGGTCATCGGGTCGGCCGTGTCGCGCCCCGCTCTCGCCGGGCACGTGCGGGAGATCGACATGATGCACTCGGCCACGGTCGCGGCGGCGTACGCCCCCGCCGTGGCGAACGGGTGGATTTCGGCGGACCTCAACCTTGAGGCCGTCGTGCTGTGGGTGCAGGGGATCATCAACGGGCGCACCCAGATCGAGTTCGGTGCCGCCGGCACCGTTGCGACCGAATGGGACCGGCTCACCAAGACGGCCGTCCTCGCCGCGCTCTTCGACGACTGACGCACCCGGGACCTTGTCGCGGGCTCAGCCGAGACCGGCGAGCCGTCGCGCACGGGCGATGGCCGACGACTGGTCCTCCTCCACGAGGATGCCGTGCATGCCCACTGCGTTCGCCGCGTCGACGTTCGCCTGGAGATCGTCGAGGAATGCGGTGCGGGCGGGTTCGGCCCCGAGCCGGTCCATCGTCAGGCGGTAGATCTCGGGGTTGGGCTTGCGCATCGCGACCTCGTGGCTGTCCACGATGGTGTCGAAGACCGCCTCGAAATCCATGAGCGGCCACCACCACTCGCGGAACTCGCGCACGTTGTTGGTGAGGATGCCGATGCGGAAGCCCCCGTCCCTCAGTTCGTGGACCAGGTTGACCATCGGCGTGCTCAACGAGAAGTTGAACGCCGCGCCGTTGGGGGAGGCCGCCGGCGGGACGGTCGCGACGATGCCAGCGTCGTCCAGCATCTTCTTGGTGATCGCCCGGCACTCCGCGAGCGTGATCTCGCCGCGCTCGACACGGTGCCACTGGTGGTCGGTGTCGAGATGATGGGGCCCCATCACGATCTCGGCGACCGTCTTCGGGTCGTGGTCCGGGTAGCGACGCGTGAAGTCGCGCGGCCCACCGTTCGCCATGATGACCCCACCCAGGTCGAAAATCACGGTGTCGACGGTTCGTCCTGATGCCATGAGGCCAGTCTTGCCTCTCGCGGTGCAGACGGCGAAGGCGGCGAAGGCGGCCGAGGGTGCGCCACGGGTAGGCTCGGAAACCGCATGTCTTTCCTCGACAGAGTCCTCCGCGCCGGTGACGGCAAGCGGGTCAAGGCCCTCCAGGGCCTCGTTCCGGACGTCAATGCGCTCGAGGCCGAGTACCGGGCGCTCACCGACCAGGCACTGCAGGCCAAGACCACAGAGTTCCGCACGCGTCTCTCGAACGGCGCCGACCTCGACGACCTTCTCGTGGAGGCGTTCGCCGCCGTCCGCGAGGCCGCCAGCCGCGTCATCGGCCAGCGTCACTTCGACGTCCAGGTCATGGGCGGTGCCGCGCTGCACTTCGGCTGGGTCGCCGAGATGAAGACGGGGGAGGGCAAGACACTCGTCTCCACCCTCCCGGCGTACCTCAACGGGCTCTCGGGCAGGGGCGTCCACGTGGTCACGGTCAACGACTATCTCGCCAGGTTCCACGCCGAGTGGATGGGCCGCATCCACCGGTTCATGGGTCTCGACGTGGGAATCGTGCTCCCCGGCCAGAAGGATTCCCCCGCCGAGAAGCGGCGCGAGTACGCCGCCGCCATCACGTACGGCACCAACAACGAGCTCGGCTTCGACTATCTCCGCGACAACATGGCGGGATCACTCGAGGACAAGGTCCAGCGGGGCCACAACTTCGCGATCGTCGACGAGGTGGACTCGATCCTCATCGACGAGGCGCGCACGCCGCTCATCATCTCGGGCAGGCTGGCCGACGCCGCGCAGACCTACTACAGGTTCGCGTCCATCGTCCGCACGCTCCAGCGCGACGTCGACTACGAGGTGGACGAGAGCGAACCTCTACGACGCCGTCCAGCAGAACCTGGTGCACCAGCTCCAGGTCGCGCTGAAGGCGAAGGAGCTGTACCGCCGCGACAAGGACTACATCGTCCAGGCCGGCGAGGTGAAAATCGTGGACGAGTTCACCGGCCGCATCCTCGAGGGGCGTCGCTGGAGCGAGGGCATCCACCAGGCCGTCGAGGCGAAGGAGGGGGTGCGCATCAACGAGGAGAACCAGACCCTCGCCACCATCACCCTGCAGAACTACTTCCGCATGTACGACAAGCTCGCCGGCATGACGGGCACCGCCCAGACCGAGGCGGCGGAGCTCGTCAACACGTACGGCCTGCAGGTGGTGCCGATCCCCACCAACAAGCCCGTCCGCCGCACCGACGAGGCCGACCTCATCTTCAAGTCGGAGGGCGCCAAGTTCGGGGCGGTCGTCGAGGACATCGTGGAGCGCAACGCGAAGGGCCAGCCGGTGCTCGTCGGGACGATCAGCGTGGAGAAGAGCGAGCTGCTCAGTCGCGAGCTCGCCAAGCGCGGCATCCGGCACGAGGTGCTGAACGCCAAGCAGCACACGCGCGAGGCGCACATCGTGGCGCAGGCAGGGCAGCTGGGCGCCGTCACGGTCGCCACCAACATGGCTGGCCGCGGCGTCGACATCCTGCTCGGCGGCAACCCCGAGGGGCTCGCCCGCCAGCAGGTCATCAGCGAGGGCTTCGCGCCCGAGTTGCTGGTGGAGGACCACGACCTGGGCGTGCCGGTCGACCAGCTCCCCGAGGAGTTCCGTGCCGACCGGGAGAAGGCGCGGGCGCGGTTCGCGGAACTGACCGCGATCTTCGCCGAGTCGTGCCGCGAGGAGGGCGAGAAGGTCCGTTCGCTCGGCGGCCTCTACGTGCTCGGCACCGAGCGCCACGAGAGCCGACGGATCGACAACCAGCTGCGCGGACGTTCGGGGCGCCAGGGCGACCCCGGGGAGAGCCGTTTCTATCTCTCGCTCGACGACGAGCTCATGAGGTTGTTCGCCACGGGTGCCCTCTCATGGGTGATGGGGCGTGCGTTGCCCGACGACGAGGCGATCGAGGCGAAGATGGTCACCAAGGCAATCGAGCGTGCCCAGACCACTGTGGAGCAGCGCAACGCCGAGATCCGCAAGAACGTGCTCAAGTACGACGAGGTCATGAACGAGCAGCGCAAGGTCATCTACCAGCGCCGCGACCAGATCCTCGCCGGTGCCGACCTCAAGGCCGCGGCCATGGAGTACCTCGCCGAGGCCGTCGACTCGCTCATCGAGTCGCACTGTGTCTCCGAGGCCACCGACGAGTGGGACGTGGAGGGGCTGGTGATGGAGTTGCGGACCTTCTGGCCCGCCAACATCACCGAGCAGCAGTGCGCAGCCTGCGTCGACACCGACGCCATCTATGACCTCGTCATGGCCGATGCGGGCGCCCACTACTCGAGGCGCGAGGAGGAACTGGGCAGCGACGTCATGCGCCAGATAGAGCGGCAGGTGATGCTCAGCATCATCGACCAGCGCTGGCGCGAGCACCTCGACGAGATGGACTACCTGCAGGAGGGCATCAACCTGCGGGCGATGGGCCAGAAGGACCCGCTCACCGAGTGGCAGCGCGAGGGCTACGAGATGTTCGGCCAGATGATGACGGGCATTGCCCAGGACTTCGTGCGTTACGTGATGCACGTCCAGGTGGTCAGCGAGGAGCAGGCCGCGGTGCAGGTGCAGAACCTCCAGGAGACGTCCAGTGACGACGTCGCCCCCGATGGTTTCGTCCAGGCGGCCATTGCCGGCGGCGATGTCGACCCCGACATCCTCGCCCAGCTGGAGGCGGCGAACGAGCCGGTCCGCAAGCCCGTCGTCAAGGACGCTAATGACTGGTCCAACACCCCGCGCAACGCGCCCTGCCCCTGCGGCTCGGGGCGCAAGTACAAGCAGTGCCACGGCGCCGCCTGACCGGGGGACACGACGATGCGTGACTTCACGAACGACCTGAGGGAGGTGCGCCGCCGTCTCGACGAGGCGAAGGGCTACCTGCGCATCGACGCGTCCCGGGTGCGGCTGGGCGAACTGGAGACCGAGGTCGCCAGGCCCGACCTGTGGGACGACCAGGAGAACGCGAAGAAGGTCAACAGCGAGTACGCGAACGTGAAGTCGGACATCGACGAGTACGACGGTCTCGCAGCGGAGGTCGACGACCTGGAAGTTCTCCACGAACTCGCGAGGGAGGAGGGCGACGAGTCACAGGAGCCCGAGATCGAGGCTGGGATCACCAAGGCATCGCGCGCCCTCGACACCCTCGAGCTCCGCAGCCTCTTCACGGGCGTTCACGACCAGAGTGACGCGATCGTGCAGATCAACGCGAAGGACGGCGGCGTCGATGCCCAGGACTGGGCCGAGAATCTCCTCCGCATGTACTCGCGCTGGGCGGAGCGTCGTGGGTTCGCGGTGGAGGTGGAGGACGTGAGCGAGGGCACCGAAGCGGGCATCCTCTCGGCGGAGTTCACCATCCGCGGCCGCTACGCGTACGGCTTGATGACCGCGGAGCGAGGCACGCACCGGCTGGTGCGCATCAGCCCGTTCGACAACCAGGGACGCCGCCAGACGAGTTTCGCCACCGTGCAGGTGTGGCCGGACATGGAAGCCCCGGACATCGAGGTGAACGAGAGCGACATCCGCATGGAGGTGTTCCGTGCGTCCGGCGCCGGCGGACAGCACGTGAACAAGACGTCGTCGGCGGTGCGGCTCATCCACGAACCCACCGGCATCGTGGCGAGCAGCCAGGAGGAGCGCAGCCAGCTGCAGAACCGGGAGAAGGCACTCACCCGTCTGAAGGCGATGCTCGCCGCCAAGATCGAGGAGGAGCACCAGGCCGAACGGGACCGCATCGCGGGGAAGTCGGCGATGGTCGGCTGGGGCAGCCAGATCCGTTCGTACGTTCTGCAGCCGTACCAGATGGTGAAGGACCTGCGCACCGACGTGGAGTCCGGCAACGTCGCGGCGGTGCTCGACGGCGATCTCGACGAATTCATGGAGGGATACCTCCGCTGGCGCAGGGCGCAGGCCGAGTAGGCCGACGGGACCGCCACCCGCGCCGCTGGTAGGTTCGGAGTCTTCATGATCCGTCTCGAGAACGTCACCAAGATGTACGGGAACGAGACCCTCGCCGTGCGCGACGCATCGTTCGACGTGGCGAAGGGTGACTTCGTGTTCCTCGTGGGGCCCTCTGGTTCGGGCAAGTCCACCCTGCTGCGGCTCATCAACAGGCAGGAGCGCCCCGAGCGCGGCAACGTGTGGGTCGCCGGACGCAACATCAACGAGCTCCCGAACAGCCAGATCCCTTTCCTGCGGCGCACCATGGGCAACGTCTTCCAGGACTACAAGCTGCTCCCCAACAAGACGGTGTTCGAGAACGTCGCCTTCGCTCTCGAGGTCATCGGCAAGCCGCGGCACCTCATCGCCCAGCAGGTGCCCCAGGTGCTCGATCTCGTCGGCCTCGCCGGCAAGGAGGATCGCTTCCCGAACCAGCTGTCCGGCGGCGAGCAGCAGCGCGTCTCCATCGCGCGGGCGTTCGTCAACAGGCCCTTCATCCTCCTCGCGGACGAGCCCACCGGCAACCTCGACCCCGCAACGGGGGAGGGCATCATGGGGCTGCTCGAGGAGATCAACCGCACCGGGACCACCGTGGTCATGGCCACGCACGACCACAGGGTCGTGAACGCGATGCGCAAGCGCGTGATCCAGCTGGACCGGGGCGTCATCGTGCGCGACCAGGAGCGGGGCGTGTACGAATGATCCAGCGCATCTCCTACGCCCTGCGCGAGACCCTCGCCAACTTCCGCCGCAACGTCACGCTCTCGGTGGCTGCCGTCATCACGTCTGCCGTCTCGCTCCTGCTGGTGGGCACCACGTTCCTCATCCAGCGCGCCTTCGACAACCTCCTCGTGCAGTGGAAGGGCGACGTGGGCATGATCGTGTTCGTGCGGCCCGACGTGCAGCCCGAGGCGCTCACGTTCATCGAACAGACCATCAAGTCCCAGCCGAACCTCATCGACACCGAGAAGGTCGAGTACCTGGACAAGGCCGCCAGCTACGAGGAGGCGAAGCGCGTCTTCGCCGGCGACCCCACCACGCTCAGCCTCCTCTCCATCGACACGATCCCCACCCAGTTCAAGGTCGTGCCGTCCACCACCGACCCCGAGCTCGTGCGCAGCCTCGCCTCCCAGTTCCGGGGACTCCCCGGCGTCTCCGGCGTGGCCCTCGCCGAGGACGAGTTCGAGGTCATCAGCACGCTCTCCGGTTTCGTGCGCACGGTCACCATCGGGATGTCCCTCGTGCTGCTCGCCGTCGCGGTCGTCCTCATCTGGAACACCATCCGCACAGCGATCTTCGCCCGCAGGCGCGAGATCGAGGTGATGAAGCTCGTGGGTGCAACCGACTGGTTCATCCGCGTGCCGTTCATCCTCGAGGGTCTCGTGCAGGGCCTGGTCGGGGCCATCGTGTCGTGCGGCGGTCTCTGGGCCCTCAACTCGGCGTGGACCAACGGCGTGGCCGGGTT
>RFZO01000075.1 GCA_009920715.1 Actinomycetota bacterium
TCGCCGCCGCCGATGTTGATGTAGAAGACCTGCAGGTCGCGGAGCTCGTCGAGCACCGCGAATGCCTGCTCGGTGGTGAGTTCGCGCGGGTCGCGGCGCCCGCTGCTGCTGAGGCAGTGGATGCACTCCAGGTTGCACGCGTACGTGAGCTCCCAGGTGAGGCAGATCGGGGCGTCGAGCCCGCGCTTCATCTGCTCGACGAGGGTCTCAGCGGACACGGATGATCTCCGAACCAGTGAGCGAATCGATCGCCTTCACGAACGAGGGCCAGCGTCCCTCGTCGATGCCGTTCGCCTCGAGCGCCTCGCGCAGCGATCCGTGCGAGGAGAGCGACTCGATGACGCGCACCACGTCGGGGTGGCGCAGGAAGACGAGCCTCCGGTTGCCGTAGTGGTAGGCGAGCGCACCGAACGGTTCCGGCCTGATTGCCACCTGGGGGTGCAGGGAGCACGCGGACTCGAGGGTGGCGGTCATGTCCCGGGGCGTCGGCTCAGTAGACGCCGCACATGCCGTCGATGGAGATCTCCTCGACGAGCAGCTCCTCGACGATGCCGGCGGCGTCGCGGGCCCCGGGGCTCGCCTGCTGCGGGGCGACGGCCTCTTCGATCTGGGCAGTGTTGTCCTGGTCCATGGAGCCCAACAGTAGCCACACCTCCGCCGCGGGTCGTCGTCCTGGTCCCACTGGTGCGCTTTCGGGCACCGGAAGTAGTGTCGGGGCACGCCACGCCTGTGGCGCCGACCAAGGGGGAGCCCGGTGAAGACCAAGGCCGCTGTTCTGTGGGAAGTCAATGCTCCGTGGAGCATCGAGGAGATCGAACTCGACCCGCCGGGTCCGGGCGAGGTGCTGGTGAAGATGGCCGCGTCCGGCATGTGCCACAGCGACGAGCACCTGGTCACGGGTGATCTCCCGTTCGCGCTCCCCATCATCGGCGGGCACGAGGGTGCAGGCGTCGTGCAGCAGGTCGGCGAGGGAGTCAGTTGGCTGGAGCCCGGCGACCACGTGATCTTCGGTTTCATCCCGTCGTGCGGCAAGTGCCCCAGCTGCTCGAGCGGCCACCAGAACCTCTGCGACCTCGGCGCCGCCATGGGCGTCGGCCGCCAGATCGCCGACGGCACCTCGCGTCACCATGCGAACGGCCAGGACCTCGGGCTCATGTGCCTGCTCGGCACGTTCGCCCATCACACCGTGGTCCACGAGGCGTCGTGCATCAAGATCGACAAGGACATGCCGCTCGAGAAGGCGTGCCTCCTCGGGTGCGGCGTGGTGACCGGGTGGGGATCCGCGGTGTACGCGGCGGACGTGGCCCCTGGCGACACCGTGTGCGTGGTGGGCGTGGGCGGCATCGGTGCGAACGCCATCCAGGGCGCCAAGCTCGCCGGCGCGAAGCGCATCATCGCGATTGACCCCGTCGAGTTCAAGCGCGAGAAGGCCATGGAGTTCGGCGCCACCCACACGGCCAGTTCCATGGCCGAGGCGTTCGGGCTGGTGCAGGAGCTGTCCTGGGGCACCATGGCGAACAAGGTCATCATGACCATGGGCGTCGGCGACGGCGGCGTGCTGGGCGAGGCCATGGCGCTCACTGCCAAGCGCGGCCGCGTGGTGGTCACCAACATCCATCCCGCCCTCGAGACGAAGGGCGCCGGCATCAGCCTGCTCGACCTCACCCTCATGGAGAAGCAGCTCGTCGGTTCGCTGTTCGGTTCCGGCAACCCGCGTTACGACATCCCGAAGCTGATGGGCCTGTACCGCGAGGGCAAGCTCGATCTCGACGGTCTCGTCACCAAGACCTACCCGCTCGAGGGCATCAACGAGGGCTACCAGGACATGCGCGACGGGAAGAACATCCGCGGCGTGCTCGTCTACGGCTGACCCGCACACCGGACAACCGACAGAACACCAGAGAGAGGCATCAGACATGAAGTCACGCGCAGCAGTACTCAGGGGCATCGACCAGGCCTGGCAGATCGAGGAGATCACCGTCGACCCGCCGAAGGCGAACGAGGTGCTCGTCAACTGGAAGGTCGCGGGCATGTGCCACAGCGACGAGCACTTCGTCACCGGCGACATGGTCCCCCCGCAGGACCTCCTCGACCTGATGGGCGCGAAGTTCTTCCCGTTCATCGGCGGTCACGAGGGCGCGGGCATCGTGATGGAAGTGGGGCCCGGCGTCACCTCGGTGAAGCCCGGCGACCACGTCTCGGCGAGTTTCGTGCCGTCGTGCGGCCGCTGCCGCTACTGCTCCACGGGCCGGCAGAACCTGTGCAACTACGGCGCCGGCACGCTCATGGGCCACATGATCACCGACGGCACGCCGCGCCATTTCGACAAGGACGGCAACCCGGTCACCATGATGGCCAAGCTGGGCACGTTCAGCGAGTACGCGTGCGTGGCCGAGGCGTCGCTCATCAAGGTGGAGCCCGACCTCCCGCTGGACGCCGTGGCACTCGTGTCGTGCGGCGTCGCCACCGGCTGGGGCTCGGCGACCAAGCGCGCCGACACGCAGCCCGGTGACACCGTCGTGGTCGTCGGCATCGGCGGCATCGGCATCAACGCGGTGCAGGGAGCGCGCATGGCCGGCGCGAAGCGAATCATCGCGATCGACCCCGTCGAATTCAAGCGCGAGAAGGCCATGGAGATGGGCGCCACCCACACGTTCGCGTCGATGGCCGAGGCCATGCAGTCGGTGAACGAGCTGACCTGGGGCGAGATGGCCGACCGCGTCATCATGACCCCCGGCGTGCTCCACGGCGACATGATGGAGGAGGCCATGGCGCTCGTCGGCAAGGGCGGCACGTGCGTGGTCACCGCAATCTCGCCGATGACCGAGAACGACGTGAAGATGAACCTCTTCCAGCTGGCGATGTGGAACAAGGAGGTCAAGGGCACCATCTTCGGCAGCCTGAACCCCCGGGCCGACATCCCCGCGCTGCTCGACATGTACCGCGCCGGCCAGCTGAAGCTGGACGAGCTCATAACAAAGCGCTACTCCCTCGACGAGATCAACGAGGGGTACCGGGCGATGCGCGACGGGGAGAACATCCGCGGCATCATCGTGAATGACTGACCACGCCGGCCTCGTCGGCTCGCTGCGTTCGGTCGTCGTCGGCCGCTCGCGGGAACTGGAGCTGGTGGTCGCCGCGCTCGCGGCCGACCGGCACGTGCTGCTCGAGGGACCGCCCGGCACCGGCAAGTCCACGCTGCTGCGCGCCGTCTCGTCGGGTCTCGGCATCGGCTTCGAGTTCGTCGAGGGCAACGCCGAGCTCACCCCCGCCCGGCTGGTGGGTCACTTCGACCCGGCCCGCGTGCTGAACGAGGGATACGACGCCGACGTGTTCGTGGACGGGCCGCTCGTCACGGCGCTGCGCGACGGGTCCCTGCTCTACGTCGAGGAGATCAACCGCGTGCCGGAGGAGACGCTCAACGTGCTCATCACCGTGATGAGCGAGGGCGAGATCACCGTCCCGCGGCTCGGTCGGGTGGGGGCGGCACCCGGCTTCCGGCTGGTCGCCGCGATGAACCCGTTCGACGCGGTCGGCACCGCCCGCATCTCGGGCGCCGTGTACGACCGTGTGTGCCGCGTCGCCATGTCGTACCAGTCCGCCGACGACGAGCTCGCCATCGTGGACCGGTCGCTCGGTGAGAATTCGCTCGACGCCGCGTTCAGGAGGAACGTCGTTGAGGTCACCCGTGCCACGCGCACGCACCCCGACCTGCGCGTCGGGTCGTCCGTGCGCGGTGCAGTCGACTTCGCCATGGTCGCCGGTTCGCTCGCGTCGCTGCGCGGCGCACCGCCCGCCGACCCGTCGGTGGCGCTCGACGCCGCGCTCGTGGCACTGTCCGGACGTGTCCGCGTGCGCGAGGGAGGTTCGCGCACTGCCGAGGAGATCATCACCGAGATCTGGCAGTCCGTGTTCGGGCGCACGGAGGACGGGTCCGGCGGGGGAAAAGCTTCAGCCCCGACCCGGGGCACCAACTCCCGCTGACCAAAGAGGGCGACGAGGCGGACCAGGCCGTCGCCGAGGCGGGAAAGCGAACGGTCTCGCGCCGCGATCTCTCCCGCCACGACAACTTCGAGCAGGTGTCACCCGAGGTGGGCGAACTCGACGAGGCCGCCGTCGACGAACAGATGCAGGAGAACCCCGACGAGATGCTCGGCATGCTCGCGGACCTCACCGGTGCGACCGACCCGAAGCTGCGCGACCTCGCACGCCGGCTTGCCGGCCGGCTCATGCTGGACATCGCGAACCGCGGCCGTGCGAGGCCGCGCGGCATCGGCCGGATGGAGGAGCAGCCGTACCGTCCCGAGGCGGGGGACATCGACATCGACGCCAGCCTCGATGCGCTGAACGAACTGCGCCACGGCGTTGCGCCCGACGAGCAGGGACTGCGCATCCGCGGGTGGCGCAAGCCGGGCACCGCGCTGTGCCTGCTGGTCGACCGCAGCGGCTCCATGGGGGGCAAGCCACTCGCGACCTCCGCGGTTGCCGCCGCCGCTGTCGCCAGCCGCAACCCGCAGGACTACAGCGTGCTCGCGTTCGGCAAGGACGTGGTCGTGGCGAAGTCGCAGGACGTGCCCAAGCCTGCCGAGAAGGTGGTGAACGACGTGCTGACACTGCGCGGCTTCGGCACCACGGACCTCGCCGGTGCGCTGAAGGTGGCGAACCAGCAGTTGCTGCGCTCGCGGGCGGGGCGCAAGGTCGCGGTGCTTCTCAGCGACTGCCGCGCCACGGTGGAGGGGGACGTGGAGTCCGCCGCCGCCGCGGTGGACGAACTGGTCATCGTTGCGCCGGCGGAGGACCACGACGAGGCGCGGGCACTGGCCGGCCGGGTGGGGGCACGTCTTGTGCTGGTCGCCGGGCCGAGCGAGATCCCCGAGGCACTCGCCCGCGCCCTGGAGTGACGGCGCGCGCCCGGCTCAGTACTGGCAGTTCGGGTCGTCCGGCGGGACGACGCCGCGACGGTTGTTCTCGATGGCGACCTGCGGGAGCGTGGTGGTGGGCGCCGGCTTCGCCGTGGTCGGCGGGGCGGCGGGCATCGTCGTTGCGGACGGCAACGCCGCGCCGGCCGATGCGCTCGCGACGGCTGCGAGGGTGGTGGTCACGATCACCGCGTCGTCTGCCGGGGCCGCAGATGCACCCGAGACCTTGCCGCCGAGTTTCGCCTTGCCCTGGAACACCGCGAGGATCTTCTTCGCCACCTCGCCCTCGAAGTCGGGGACGATGACCGCGTCCTTGCCCACCAGCTGGCCCGTGCCCGGGAATGTGTAACTGCCCATTGTGTCGGCATCGAAATTGCGCATGGCCTGGCCGAGCTGGAGCAGCAGGAGCGGGGTGACCTTGTCATCGGTGATCACGTTCCGCAGGGCGGCGTTCAGGATGTTGGTGGCGACGCGCGGGTTGGTGCGCGACTTGTCGAGCGCCTTCTTGATCATCCGCTTCGTGAAGTCCTGCTGTCGGCTTATGCGGCCCCAGTCCGAGGTGCCGTCGCTCGTCCACTTGTTCGTCTTGGGGTCGAACCAGCGGTAGTGGCGTGACCGGACGTAGGCGAGTGCGTGGTCGCCCTGGAACGTGTAACAGACACGCGCGCGCAGCACCTGGAACCCGGTGCGCCGGTCGCGGGCCTTGTACGTGAACGGCACGCGCACGCCGCCCACGGCATCCACGACCTCCTTGAACGTGCAGAAGTCGACGTTCACGTAATGGTCGATCTTGATGCCGAAGTTCTGTGTGATGGTGCGGATGAGGCGGTTGGGGTTCTTCTTGTCGAAATTCGAGTTGATGCGTCCCTTGCGGCTGGACCCGGCCTGGGTGACCCACATGTCACGCGGGAACGACAGGATGGCCGCCTGGTTGTCCTTGGGGTTCACGCGGATGATCATGATGCTGTCGCTGCGCTCGCCGTAGGAGGTGCGCTTCCCGAAACCGCCCGCGAACGGGGAGTCGGGGTCGATGCACGCGTCGTTGTCGGAGCCAGTGATCAGGTAGTTGCGCGCGGAGAGGTCGCCCTCCGGCAGGTTGAGGTCGCCGTCGCCCTCGGCGGGTGCCGCCTCGATGGTGACAACCTGCCGGTTCGAGAGCTTCCAGTTGGCGTACAGCATCCCGCATCCGGAGACCACGAGCGCGAACGCGAGCACCATGTTCCCCCCGAAGAGGAGGCGCTGGCGGAGAGTGCGGCGGGGATGACCCGAATGGTCCGGCATGACCCTTCCACCGTAGTTGGCGGCGGCAGATTCAGTCGGTCGCGGCGAGCGTGACGGAGACGTCGAGATCGCCCGCGGATTCCACGAACTCCACCTCGGCGACGGAACCGGCATCGGCGATGTCGGCCCATCCGGCCCGGACAGACCCGAGAACCTGTGCCGGCGCGGAGACGACGGCGCGCGCGACGGCGGCGCGCTGGCTGACCTTGGCCTCGGTCTTCGCGCGGCGCACGAGGGCGAGGGTGCCGCACACCGATTCGATCAGCGCCTCGCTGTCCGTTGCGGCGGTCCCCGCCGTGAGATCCGCGGCGACGGGCCACGCGGCGCGGTGCACCGAGCCGTCCTGCCACCAGCTCCACACCTCCTCGGTGACGAACGGCAGGATCGGCGCGAGAAGGCGCTGCAGCGCGGAGAGCGCGCGGGCGAGCGCGGCGCGCGCGGACGCGGCGCCCTCCTCACCGTGGGTCGCGTACGCACGGCTCTTCACCAGTTCCACGTAGTCGTCACAGAACCACCAGAAGAACGACTCGGTCCTCTCCAGCGAGCGTGCGTAGTCGTAGTTCTCGAACGCGCCGGTTGCCTCGTCCACGACGGCGGCGAGACGTGCGAGCATCGCGACGTCAAGCGGATGGGTGGGCACCGCGCCCGCGTCCGCTGCGCCGAAACCGAGCACGAACTTGGTGACGTTCAGCAGTTTGGTGGCCAGCTTGCGACCCACCTTCATCTGCTCCTCGCTGAACGCCGTGTCGATGCCGGGCCGCGCGTTGGCGGCCCAGTAACGCACCGCGTCGCTCCCGTAGCTGTCGAACAGGTCGATGGGAGTGACCACGTTGCCCTTGGACTTCGACATCTTCTTGCGGTCGGGATCGAGGATCCAGCCGGACATCGCGGCGTTGCCCCACGGGGCCTGCCCGTGCTCGAAATGCGAACGAACCACGGTGCTGAACAGCCATGTGCGGATGATGTCGTGCCCCTGCGGGCGCACGTCGTACGGGTAGACGCGTGCGAACAGGTCGTCGTCCTCGCCCCACCTGCCCGCGATCTGCGGGGTGAGCGACGACGTGGCCCACGTGTCCATCACGTCGGGGTCGCCGACGAAGCCGTTCGGTTTGCCACGCTGCGACTCGTCGTATCCCGCGGGCGCGTCGGTGCTGGGGTCGATGGGGAGACGCGACTCGTCGGGGACGAGCGGGGAGTCGTGGATGATCTCGCCGTCAGCATCGAGCGCGTACCAGACCGGCACGGGCACACCGAACCATCGTTGCCGGCTGATGAGCCAGTCGCCGTTCAGGCCCTGCACCCAGTTGTCGTAACGGTGGTGCATGTGGTCGGGGTGCCAGCGCAGCTGCGACCCGCGCGCGAGCAGCTCGCCACGCAGTGCCTCGTCGCGCCCGCCGTTGCGGATGTACCACTGGCGGCTCGTGACGATCTCGAGCGGCCGGTCGCCCTTCTCGTAGAACTTGACGGGGTGCATGATGGGACGCGGCTCGCCCTCCATGTCACCCGACTCGCGCAGCATCGTGACGATCTCCGTCTGGGCCTGCTTCGCCGACTTGCCGGCCAGCCGTGCGTAGTTCGCGAGCGCACCGTCACCGGTGATGCCGTCGGGTGCGTCGGCGGTGATGCGGCCGTCGCGGGCGATGATGGCGCGCATCGGGAGCTGAAGTTCCCGCCACCAGATGACGTCGGTGAGGTCGCCGAAGGTGCAGATCATCGCGATGCCGGTGCCCTTGTCGATCTGGGCGAGCGGGTGCGCGACCACGGGCACCTCCACGCCGAACAGTGGCGTGCGCACTGTGGTGCCGAAGTGGGGCTTGTAGCGGTCGTCGTCGGGGTGCGCCACGAGGGCGACGCACGCGGGCAGCAGTTCGGGGCGCGTGGTGTCGATGGTCAACCGGCCCGACCCGTCGGACTTCGCGAAGTGCACCGTGTGGTACGCGCCCGGTCGTTCGCGGTCCTCCAGCTCGGCCTGGGCGACCGCTGTGCGGAAGTCGACGTCCCACAGCGTGGGCGCCTCCTGTGTGTACGCCTCGCCGCGGGCAAGGTTGCGCAGGAACGCGCGCTGCGACGAGCGCCGCGACCGCTCGTCGATGGTGGCGTACAGCAGCGACCAGTCCACCGAGAGACCGAGACGGCGGAAGAGATCCTCGAAGACCTTCTCGTCCTGCGCGGTCAGTTCCTCGCACAGCTCGATGAAGTTCGGGCGCGACACCGGCACCGCCTTGTGGTCCTTCGGCGGGTCACCCCTGAACGGGGGCTGGAACCCGGCGACGTACGGCACCGACGGGTCGCAGGACACGCCGAAGAAGTTCTGCACGCGCCGCTCGGTGGGCAGACCGTTGTCGTCCCACCCCATCGGGTAGAACACCGACTTGCCGCGCATCCGCCAGAACCGCGCGACGGTGTCGGTGTGGGTGTAGCTGAAGACGTGTCCCATGTGCAGCGAACCGCTGACGGTGGGCGGGGGAGTGTCGATGGCGAATACCCCGTTGCGGTCCGCCGTGCGGTCGAACGAGTACGTGCCGGATGCATCCCACGACTTGATCCAGCGCGACTCGATTCCGTCAAGAGTGGGCTTCTCGGGGACGCTGGACATAGGAAACAAATCGTAGGCTCTGACCCGTGCTGAACCTCTACGACACCGCCTCCCAGACGGTGAAACCCCTCGCCATGCGCGAGCCGGGGAGAATCAGCATCTATCTCTGCGGGCCCACCGTGTACGGCCCGCCCCATCTCGGCCACGGCCGGGCAACCCTCGTCTACGACATCCTGCGCCGCTACCTCGAGTGGTCCGGCATCACCGTGCGGCTGGTGTCCAACATCACCGACATCGACGACAAGATCATCGACCGCGCAAACCGCGAGGGCCGGCCGTGGCAGGACATCACCGGGCGGTGCGAATCGGTGTGGTTCGAGGCCATGGGAAAGCTCGGCGTGCAGCGCCCCACCGACGTCCCGCACGCCACCGAGTACGTCGACTCGATGGTCGAGATGATCGGGACCTTGGTCGGCTCCGGCCGCGCCTACGTCACCTCTGATGGCGTGTACCTGGATGTCCCCTCGGTGCCCGACTACGGCCTGCTCGCGCACCAGAGCCTGGACGAGATGCTCGCCGGCGGCGGCGAACGTGAGGTCCTCGGGGCAGGCGAGAAGAAGCACCCCGCCGACTTCGCACTGTGGAAGTTCTCGAAGCCGGGCGAGCCGGCGTGGCCGTCGCCGTGGGGTGACGGCCGGCCCGGCTGGCACAGCGAGTGCGTGGTGATGAGCCTCGACCTGCTCGGCGAGGGGTTCGACCTGCACTGCGGCGGGGCCGACCTGCGCTTCCCGCACCACGAGAACGAGCGCGCCCAGGCCGTCGCCCTCGGCAGGGAGTTCGCCCGGCACTGGATGCACAACGGGTTCGTGGTGGATGCCGAGGGCGAGAAGATGTCGAAGAGTCTCGGCAACG
>RFZO01000076.1 GCA_009920715.1 Actinomycetota bacterium
CGGGGAGCGCGACCTGGCGATGGGAAGCGGCAGCGACGCCCACGTGCCGCACGCCCTCGGCAGCGCCTATGTGGAGATGCCCGATTTCGACGGACCGCACGACTTCCTCGCGAGACTGCGCGAGGGCCGTGTGGTGGGTCATCACTGGGACAAGGCCAGGCCGTGGTCGCCGCGCATCGTGCCGTCAGTGTCGAACGACTCGATCTCGCCGAGCTGACGGTGCTCATGCAGCCGGGCACGCGCGCCCGCCGGGGAGTGCGGTCGTCATGGTGAACGGCGCGACACCCCCCGAGGTGGAGATCGACGAGCCGCTCGTGCGCGGGTTGTTGCGGGTGCAGTGCCCGGCCGTGGCCGACCTCCCGCTGGCTCCGTTCAACAACGGCTGGGACAACGACATCTGGGCGCTCGGTGACGAACTGCTGGTCCGTCTGCCGCGCCGCGAGGTTGCCGCCGAGCTCGTGCTCAACGAACAGCGCGTGCTGCCGCTGCTCGCGCACCGCCTCACCCTTCCCGTGCCCGTCCAACTGCACGACGGGATGCCCCAAGGCGCATACCCGTGGCACTGGTCGGTGGTGCCCAGGTTCCCCGGTGCACGTGCCGCGGAGTCGACCCTGCGATCCCAGGAAGTCGAGGCGCTTCGGCTCGCCCGGTTCCTCCGCGCGCTCCATGAACCCGCCCCCGACGACGCGCCCGAGAACGTGTTCCGAGGCGGGCCGCTCTCCAGCCGCACGGACACGTTCCTCGAGCTGAAGGACCTCATCCCGTGCACGGAGCTCGGGTACGACATCCTCCGGATGGAGCACGTGTGGTCCCGGGCCGAGGCCGGACCGCAGTGGACGGCACCGCCGGTGTGGCTGCACGGCGATCTCCACGCGGCGAACATCCTCGTGGACGACGGCCGCATCAGTGCGGTCATTGACTGGGGCGACGTGTGCAGCGGCGATCCCGCCTGTGACCTGGCGGTGGCGTGGATGCTGTTCGACGCGGAGGCCCGCGAGGTGTTCTTACGTGAGTATGGGGACGCATCCCCCGGTCTGCGCGCGCGGGCCGGGGCGTGGGCGCTGCTGTTCGGGTTGATCTACTGGCGCGCGTCCGACGGCGACCCGCTGATGGCGATCATGTCTCGCGCGGTGCTCGACCGCATCGTGCCCGTGGGGCGTGCTAGCGACGACCTGTGAGGACGGGAAGCACGCGCGGCCCGCGCACCTGACCGTTCGCCCACGTGGTCTTCCTGTCCGGGTCGAGCCTGTAGTCGGGGAACGCCCGCAGCCACTCCTGGAACGCCACGATCATCTCGAGGCGGGCGAGGTTGGAGCCCGCGCAGCGGTGGATACCCAGGCCGAACGCGACGTGGCGGTTGTTCTGGCGGTCGAGCACGAACTCGCCGGGGTTCTCGAACTCCGCGGGGTCGTGGTTCGCGGCCGGGAAGGTGACGAGGGTCTGGTCGCCGGCGTGCATCGGGCAGCCCGACACCTCCACGTCCTTCACCACCTTGCGCGCCATGGTGACGGGCGCGTAGTAGCGCAGCACCTCCTCGTTGGCGGTCTGCCACAGCTCGTGGTCGTTCGGCACGGCGAGCAGGCGCTGCACCTGGTCGTTGTGCTGCGCGAAGTGCCACAGGCCGGACCCGATGGCGGACCAGGTGGTGTCGATGCCGGCCACGATCTGCAGGCGCACGTAGCCGACCTTGATGTTCCAGTCCACCTCCTTGCCGTCGATCTCGGCGTTCGCGATGACGGTGAGCAGGTCGTCCTTCGGGTTGGCGAGGCGTTCCTTCAGGATCTCGCTGATGTACGCGCCCATCTCGGTCATCACCTGGATGCGCACGTTGTTGTCCTTCGGTGCCAGCTGGAAGTTCTTGTAGATCCAGTCACGGAAGAGGTCGGCATCCTCCTCGGGCAGGCCCGTGAGGATGCAGATCCCGTGCACGGGGATGTGCTGGCTGTACTGCACCGCGGCGTCCGCCGTGGGCGAGTCACCGATGTCCGCGATCAACTTGCGGCAGAAGTGGCGCAGCTCCTCCTCGATGGCGGCGACGGCCTTCGGGTTGAACGTGGGCAGGATGAGCCTGCGGTGGCCGTGGTGGTCCGGCGGGTCGCTGGTGATCGGCGGTGCGGGGGAGCGCGGGGCGTCGGGCCGCGCCACGTTCACCCAGATCGACGAGAAGTTCTCTGTGTCGTTCGCGATCTGGCGTACCGCCTCCATGGTGACGGGCATGAAGGCCCGTCCGTACCGCTCCGTGGTGGCAATCGGGCACTGCTCGCGCACGTCGTTCCAGATGTCGATCGCGTTCTCGCCCCAGCCGTCGTCCAGCCAGTCCCAGTCCGTCAGCCAGCTGCGGACCGGCCCCGAATCGACGCGTTCTGCCCCGTATGCCATGTGCTTCCCCCCGGATCGCGCGGACGGACAGACAGTACCCGCGCGCGTCCCCGGACCGCCACCCGCGACGGACGTCCGGTCAGCCCGTGGTGACGAGCCCCGTGGCACCCACCTGAGCGGCTGATGCGACCGCCGGCGCCACGGCGGCGGGAACGGCGACGACGGGTCCGACCGTGTCGCTGGCGGCGGTGACCACCACGGCACCCGCGGCGAGCACACGGCCGTCCGCCACCACGTCGACGGTGTCGCCGGCACCCACCTGCGGTGCCACGACGTCGCGCGGCATGGCGACACCGCGCCAACCATCCGGGATCGAGGGGCGGGTGTCGCCGTTCGCTGCGGGTGTGCTGTCGTCGGCGCAGGAGACGAACTCGGCGGGCCGAGGTGCGTGTGCGCGCAGCACCGACACGGTCGCGAATCCTGCGGTGGACGCGAGCACCAGCACCAGCCACACCTGGGTGCGGCGGCTCACGAGCAGGCGGTCCATCATGCGCCGGCGCAGCTCGTCTGCCTGGAGCGCGGCGGCGGAGAGAAAACGGCGGGCGGGTCCCGCGTCTCGCGGTCCGTAGGGGTGGTGGTCCATGGGATGCCTCATCGGCGGCCCATGTGTGCCGGTGGGGTCAGTCCGCGGTGCTGGATGCGGTCGACGATGACGGTGACGAGGCCGACTCCGTTGACGACGACGAGGTGGAGGAGTCCGACGCCGCCGCCGAGGTGGATGACCCCTTGGAGGAGCTGCCCGAGTCGGTCTTGTAGAAGCCGCCGCCCTTGAAGGTGACACCGATGGGGGTGAACACCTTCTTCACGGGGCGAACGGTGCCGTCCACGGGGTGCACCGCCTCGGTGAGGGCGTCATCGGTGAACGCCTGCTGCACCTCGATGGTCTCTCCCGTCTCGATGAACTTGTACACGTAAGTGGGCATGGTGGTTCCGGGGGGTTGGCAGTCGTGGTGGTCGGGTGCCAAATGGTAACTGGCTAGGTTGGGAATCCGTGAGAGCACGCGCCGCCGTCATCCCCGCCGCCGGGCTCGGGACCCGCTTCTATCCCGTCACGAAGGCAGTGCCGAAGGAGTTGCTGCCCATCGTGGACGTGCCGGCGCTCCAGATCATCATGGACGAGGCCATCGACGCGGGCTGCGACCACATCGTGCTCGTCTCCAGCCGCGCCAAGCCCGGTCTCGAGAACTACGTCACGCCGGACCCCGCCGTGGTCGCGAAGCTGCGCGACCTGGGGCGCGGCGCCGTGGCCGACCGGCTCGCCCGGATCGGCACCGACGTGCGCGTGACCATCACGTACCAGGAGAACCCGCGCGGGCTCGGCCATGCCGTCGGGTGCGCCCGCGAGGCGGTGGGCGACGAGCCCTTCGCCGTGCTCCTGCCCGACGAACTTCGCGGCGACGCCGGCCTGCTGCGCCTGCTCATCGACTCGAGCGAGGCAACCGGGTCGAGCGCCATCGAGCTGAAGCGCGTGCCGATGGACGAGGTGTCGGCCTACGGGGTGGTGAGCGTGGCGCCGGGTGCGCCTGCCGACGGACCGTTCGAGATCACCGACGTGGTGGAGAAGCCGAAGAAGGAGGACGCACCGAGCGACCTCATCATCCTCGGGCGGTACGTGCTGACACCGTCCATCTGGGACGACATCGCCGCGCTGAAGCCGCACCCGAACGGAGAGCTGCAGCTGACCGATGCGTTGCTCTCGCAGACGGGGCGCGTGCCGATCCTCGGGCATCTCACCACCACGGAGCGCTACGACACCGGGACGCCGTTCGGCTGGCTGACCGCGGTGATCGACATCGCACTGCGCCGCGGCGACACCGGTCCGCAGCTGCGCGAGTGGCTGTCCGGCCGGCTGTAGCGCGGCCGCGTCAGTCCGCGCGGCGGAAGCCGCCCTCTTCGTCGATCACGAACCCGTGCTCGTCCACCGTTGCCGTGGCATCGTCACCGGTTGCGAGGGAGGTGTAGGTCCACTCGCGCATGCCCGTGCGCGTGTAACGGTGCGTCACCTTCCGGAGCTCCAGTGTCTCCACATCCACGCTGATGACCTGGATGTCGGCAGTGTGGCCGACGTGCAGAGGGAGCCGGTGGGTCACGACCGAGTTCGTGAACGGCGTGTTTGCGAAGTCGATGTCGAGGCTGCCGTCGAGTTCGGTGCGGTGTGCGCCGTTCATCTCACCCCAGTGCCCGCGGCCGTCCGTGGCGAGCCACAGGTCCGCCTCCTCCATGTCGCGGAACAGCAGCATCTGCTGGATGCGCCACTGGGCCGACAGGCGGAACGCCACCGTGGCGTCGTCGGCCTCCAGCCGCAGTTCCGCCGTCCATCCCTCGTTCTCCCACCGCAGCGTCACGTCGCTCGACGGCGAGCCGTCCCAGTTGTTCCAGGCGAACCGGCGGCCGGGGGATGCGAGCGGCCGGTAGTTCGACATGGCAGAGGTTCTATCTGCATAGGCAGGAATTTCTCCCGGTCGGCCGAAATCGCGGGGTACGGTCTGCCCATGCGGTGGCTCCGACGCACACAACTGGGCATGAAGAAATCAGCACGAGTCGGACTGTCCCCAGAGCTTCGGCGGGCAGCGCGGGAGGGGCGACTTCGACTTCCCTCGAGAAGGGGGAAAATCGGGCAACACCCCAGGGTCACAGCGAAGTTGACGGTGCAGGAGATGCTCGCCGACGACCGCGGAGAATGACCGCGTACTTCGACACGAGTGCGCTCCTCAAGATCTACATCGAGGAACCCGATTCGCCTGCGGCTGTGTCAGCAGCGCAGGATTCGGATCCACTGGTGCTCTCTCAACTCTCCGTTCTCGAGTTGCTCCGGTCTGTCGGCTTGCACCTGAGTGGTCACAGTCGAGAGGTAACACGCGTCATTCTTGAGTCCGACCTCGAGACAATGGCGGTGATCCGGATTGACGACCTCATCTGGAGATCGGCGGCAGACATTGCGGTCCGCACGGGCGCAAAGAGCCTGGATTCTCTGCACATCGCAGCGGCTCTCTCGTTGGCTGATCCACACCTCGCGTTCGTCACCTTCGACAAGAAGCAGGCCCGTGCGGCAGCTGACTCCGGGTTGCGCGTGGTCATTCCTTGAACCGAACCAAGTATCAGCGCCGGGCGGTACCGTTGCGGGGATGACACCGCTGGACGACGTGCGCGACCACGTGATGGCGAGGCTCCCGGTTCCTGCGCCCGTGTCCGTGCCGTTCGATGCGGCCGCGGGGCTCGTCCTCGCCGCCGACGTCGCGGCCTCCGAGGACGTCCCGCCCTTCGACAACACCGCCGTCGACGGCTACGCCGTGATCGCATCCGACACCACCGCCGCTCCGCGCGATCTGCGCGTCACGGGCGAGATGGCCGCCGGCGCGCGCCACGTCGATGAAGTGTCCCCCGGTTGCGCCGTGCGCATCATGACGGGTGCCCCCTTGCCCACCGGGTGCGACGCGGTGGTGATGGTGGAGGACACCGAACGAACCGGCGACGACGGCGTGCGCATCCTGCGCTCGGTCTCGCCCGGCGACGGAATCAGGCGCGCCGGCAGCGACGTGCGCGCGGGGGATGTCCCGTTGCGCGCCGGCACGGTGGTGAATGCCGCGGTGCAGGCCGTGCTCAGCACCCTCAACGCGCGCACGGTGTCCGTGTGGCCACGACCGAAGGTTGGCGTGCTGAGCACCGGCGACGAACTGGTCGACGACGGCTCCCCGCTGCTGCCCGGCCAGATCCGCGAGAGCAACCGGACGATGCTCCTGCGCCTCGTCGCCGAGGCAGGCGCCGAACCCGTCGACCTCGGCATCGTGCGCGACGACGAGTCCGTGCTCGAGGCCGCGCTCGCACGTGCGGTGGGCGAGCTCGGCTGCGACGTGCTGGTGACCAGCGGCGGCGTGAGCATGGGTGACTACGACATCGTGAAGGCGGTCCTGTCGAGGGTTGCCGATATGTCGTGGTTCCAGATCGCGATGAAGCCGGCCAAGCCGTTCGCGTTCGGCACGCTCCGCGGCGTCTCGGGAGCTGCGGTGCCCGTGTTCGGGCTGCCGGGCAATCCGGTCAGCAGCCTCGTGAGTTTCGAGCTGATCGCGCGGCCCGCACTCGAGGTTCTCATGCGCACGTCGTCGACCATGGCGGGTCGGCGGCGCATCGCGGCGGTCATCGACCACGCGGTCGAACGCCAGCCCGACGGCAAGGTGCACTTCGACAGGTGCGTGGCGTCGTGGGGTGCCGACGGGCGGGTCCACGTGTCCCGCGTGCAGGCCCAGGGAAGCCACCAGCTGGCCGCAACTGCCCTGGCGAACGCACTGGTGGAGATTCCCGACGGCCCGGGTCTGCCCGAGGGCGCCGGGGTCATGGTGACCCTGCTCGGCGCCGGACCGCACCTCGGAACCCCTGCGTAGGCTTGCCCCATGGAGGCCAGCAGCACACCCGCGCAGCCCGTCGACCTCGTCGACGGCTTCGGCCGGGTCGTGCGCGACCTGCGCATCTCCGTCACCGACCGCTGCAACTTCCGCTGCACCTACTGCATGCCGGCCGAGGGGATGACCTGGCTGGACCGGGCCGAGGTGCTCACGTACGAGGAGATCGAGCGGGTCGCGCGCATCTGCGTGGAACGGTTCGGGGTGGACAGCCTGCGGCTCACCGGCGGCGAACCCACGGTGCGCGCCCACCTCCCGCTCCTCATCTCGCGGCTCGCCGCCCTGCGCCTCGCAGACGGTCGCACGCCCGACCTCGCCCTCACCACCAACGGCGCCACCCTGCGCAACATCGCCGGCGAACTCCGCGATGCCGGTCTCGCCCGCATCAACGTCAGCCTCGACACCCTGCGCCGCGACCGGTTCCTCGCGATGACCCGTCGCGACGAACTGGACAACGTTCTCGCCGGCATCGCCGAGGCGAAGACCGTGGGGTTCGACCCGGTGAAGGTGAACGCCGTGATCGAGCGCGGCGCGAACGACGACGAGATCCTCGACCTCGCCCGGTGGGGCCGCGACAACGGTGTCGAGGTGCGCTTCATCGAGTTCATGCCGCTCGACGCAACCAACGAATGGGAGCGTGCCAAGGTCGTCACCCAGGATGAGATTGTTTCCACCATCGGAGCCGTGTTCCCGCTTGAGCCCGTGCCGGCCCGCGGCGCCGCACCCGCCGACCGCTGGCGGTACGCCGACGGTCGCGGCACCGTCGGTGTCATTCCCAGCGTCTCGCACCCGTTCTGCGGGGACTGCGACCGCGTGCGCCTCACGAGCGACGGTCAGTTCCGCACCTGCCTTTTCGCCACCGACGAGTCCGACATCCGGGCCCTCCTGCGCAACGGGGGGTCCGACGACGAGATCGCCGCGCTCGTCACGCGCGCGGTCGGGGCGAAGTGGGCAGGGCACCAGATCGGCCAGGTCAACTTCATCAGGCCGAACCGCACGATGAGCCAGATCGGCGGCTGACGTGTCGCGCATCCAGCCGCCGCCCGGCGGCGACACGACGGGGGAGATGCCCCTCGACGCGGCCCCGGTCGTCGTCGAGTCGTCGGACGGCGTCGCCGTCATCACGCTGAACCGGCCAGCCAAACGCAACGCCGTGACCCTCGCGATGTGGGGTGCCCTCGCCGAGCGGGTCGGTGAACTGGCGGCGGACCCCGAGGTCCGGGTGCTCGTCATCCGCGGCGCCGGGGACCACTTCTGCGCCGGTGCCGACATCAGCGAACTCACGAACGGCCCGGGCGGGGAGTACGCGCGCATCAACTGGGCGGCCGAGGAGGCCATCGCCGCGTTCCCCGGCCCGACCATCGCCGAGATCCGCGGCAACTGCATCGGCGGCGGGGTCAGCATCGCGACCGCGTGCGACCTGCGCTTCGCCGCGGAGGGCTCCACGTTCGGCATCACCCCCGCCAAGCTCGGCATCGTGTATCCCACCAATGCCCTCGAGCGGACCGTCCGGCTGATCGGCGGCAGCGCGACAAAGCACCTCATGTTCTCCGGCGACCTCATCGACCATGCCCGGGCACTGCGCATCGGGCTGGTGGACGAGGTGGTGCCCGCCGGGGATCTCGCCGCACGGGTCGAGGGGTTCGTGGCCACGTTGCTCGAACGCTCGCACCTCACCCAGGTGGCCACGAAGGCAATGGTGCACGAGGTGATCACCGACGGCAGGGTGAAACCGGCGACCACAATGAAGTGGGAGTCCGCGATGGACCAGAGCGGCGAGGTGCGCGAGGGCGTGGCCGCGTTCCTCGCCAAGCGGGCCGTCCGCTGGCCGTGGCGCCGCGGATAGGGCAGTACGCTCGGCTCCCGTGACCCAGCCCGTGTTCAGCCACCTCGACGACAGCGGCAACGCCCGCATGGTCGACGTCTCCGGCAAGGAGGCCACGAAGCGCCGCGCCGTCGCGAGGGCGACCGTTCTCACCACCTCCGCGGTGGCCGCCGCCATCACCGACGGGTCGATGAAGAAAGGTGACGTGCTGGGCGTCGCCCGGGTCGCCGGCATCCAGGCCGCCAAGCGCACCAGCGACCTGGTGCCCCTGTGCCACCCCCTCCCGATCACCTCGGTGTCGGTTGACCTGTCCGTCGACCCCGCCCCCGTGGGACAGCCCGCCGGCACCGCCGCCATCCGCATCGAGGCGGCCGTGGAGACCGTGGGGCAGACCGGGGTGGAGATGGAGGCCCTCACCGCCGCCAGCGTGGCCGCCCTCACCGTGTACGACATGTGCAAGAGCGCCGACAAGTCGATGACCATCACCGATGTGGCCCTGTGGGAGAAGTCCGGGGGCCGTTCGGGGGACTACCGCCGCCCCTCCTGACGGGGCCCGGGAGCCCCTGTCAATGGTGGGTATCTCGGCGAAACCTGCGCAGAACGGGCAGATTCTCGCGATTTCTCACCTGTGAAGGGTGTCAAGTCGTCGGTCGGGGACAAAAGTCGGGTTAGGCTCATCTTCCGTTATGGGAACGATGATTCTTCTCGTCGTCGGTGCCGCCTGGATGGCCGTGCTGCTCCCGCCGTTGATGCGCAGCCGCCTCGACGGCGGTTCGGTGTCCTCCGTGTCGGAATTCCGTCGCCAGTTGAACACCCTCCAGCGCACCCAGGGCCCCCGTTCCCAGGCGCCCATGCGCACGATGGCCCGCCCGTTGGTGCCCGGCCCGCGCCCGATGAACCGCCCGGCCCAGCGCCCCGCCGCCCCGCGCCAGGTCCGCCCCGGCCAGGGGTACGGCCGTCCGCACC
>RFZO01000077.1 GCA_009920715.1 Actinomycetota bacterium
CCCGCCGGGCAGCACCCAGTAGGCACCCTCGGGGAAGACGAGGCGCACCAGCAGGACATGGTCGCGCCCGTCGATGACGAGGCCGCGCACCGCGGGACGGAGCCTCAGCGTCACTCGCTGGGGGTCTCGCCGAGCCCCTCGTTGAACATCCGGTACGTGTCGTAGATGTCCTTGCACTTCGCGCACATCGGCACCTGCTTGGGGTCGCGCGAGGGGATCCACACGTGGCCGCACAGGGCCTCGATGGGCGTGCCGTTGATGCGCGCCTCGAGCACCTTCGCCGCGGCGTTCTCGCCCGGCTCCGTCTTCACGATGTGTGCCACAACCGGCTCGCCCGTCTCGGGGATCTGCTCCGTCTGCGGGTCCGTCTGCACCGGCATCGTCTTCACTGCGCTCACGGGGACAGTCAACCACGCCGCGGCGCTCACCTACACTGCCGGTCGATGATCTACGTCGACCAGTGCCGCTGGCCGCACCGCGGATGGCTGTGGTGCCACATGATCAGCGACCACTCCCTCGACGAGCTGCACGCCTTCGCCGAGGTGCTCGAGGTCCCGCGCCGCGGGTTCCAGGGCGACCACTACGACCTTCCCGAGCACGTCCGCGAGCGCGCGCTCATGCACGGTGCGATCGAGGTGCCGAGTCGTGTGATCGTCACCACGCTGCGCGAGACGGGTCTGCGTCTCACACCCGACCAGCGCCGTTCGCTGGCCCTCTAGACGATCGCCGCGATCGCGGCGAGGCACGCGACCATCGCGGCAACCGGAGCCGCCCACGTGACCCACGGCATCTGGCGGTTGACCGAGGGGTCGAACATGACGTACCCAACCCCGGCGCCGACGATGACGCCGCCGAGATGGCCACCGATCGAGATGCCGGGGATCGCGAAGGTGATGAGCAGGTTCAGCACGAGGGTGGTGCCGATGCCCGTCTGCATCGGGTTCACGCCCCGGTGGAGCAGCGCAACCGCCGCGGCTCCCATCAGCCCGAACACCGCGCCGCTCGCGCCGCCGGTGAGCGCGTCAGGGGAGAGGAGGAGCGCGCCGAACGACCCGCCGACCATCGCCGCGAAGTACAGGAGCACGAAGCGACCGCTGCCGAGCACGGGCTCGAGGAGAGAACCGAGCTGGTACAGGAGCAGCATGTTCATGGCGATGTGGAGCGCCCCGAAGTGGAGGAAACCGGCGCTGATGATGCGCCACCACTCGCCGTTGGCCACGAAGATCTCGGAGAGGCCCAGCTGGACCTGGCGCGACGACGCCCCGCCGCCGAACGCACCGGCACCACCGAGCCCGCTCCACACGAACACGGCGATGTTCGCCGCCACCAGGACGCGGGTTGCGAGAGCCGGCTGCGTGGCGTTCCACCGGCGCACGCGCTCCGCGCGCGGGGGGCGGGAAGCGCGCACGCAGTCGAGGCACTGCGACCCGACGGACGCGGCGACGAGACAGTCATTGCACGCCGGTCTGTCGCAGCGCGTGCAGTGGCGGCCCGTGGGCACGTGCGGGTGGCGCACGCAGTGCTCGAGCGGCGGGGGGATGCTCGTCACGTCAGCGCGGGGGTTGCTCGGCGAGTTCCCTGTTCGCCAGGTACCAATCGACAGTGCGGCGCAGACCCTCCCTGAAGTCCATCCGTGCCGACCACCCGAGGAGCGACGCGGCGCGGCCCGGGTCGATGCGGCGCCGCGGCTGGCCGTCGGGCTTAGAGGGATCCCAGCGCAGGGTGCCGGTGAACCCGGTGACCTCGGCGATGGCCTCTGCGGTCTCGCGGATGGTGATCTCGCGGTCCGCGCCCAGGTTGATGGGCTCCGTGCCGTCGTGCGACTCCGCCGCCATCACGATTGCGCGCGCGGCGTCCTCCACGTACAGGTACTCGCGGCTGGCCGAGCCCGTCCCCCACACGTCGATGTGGTCCGCGCCGGCCTCCCTCGCCTCGACGCACTTCTTGATGAGCGCCGGGATCACGTGCGACACCGACGGGTGGAACTTGTCACCGGGGCCGTAGAGGTTGGTGGGGATGAGATAGGCGAAGTGCTGGCCGTACTGCTCGGCGTTCACCTGGGCATGCAGCAGGTGCGCCTTCTTCGCGATCCCGTAGGGGGCATTCGTCTCCTCCGGGTAGCCGTCCCACAGCGACTCCTCCTTGAAGGGAACGGGAGTGAACTTCGGGTAGCTGCACACGGTGCCGAGAAGGACCGTCTTCTCCACGCCCGTCGCGCGCGCCGCCTCGATGACGTAGGTGCCCATGAGGAGGTTGTCGAGGTACAGGCGCGCGGGATCCACCTGGTTGTATCCGATGCCCCCGACGCGGGCGGCGAGGTGGATGACGTGACCGGGCTTCGTGCGGGCGAAGATCGCTTCGGCCGCCCCGGGCACGGTGAGGTCGCACTCGTCGTGCGGGGGTGCGAGGACGTCCGCACCGCTGTCGCGCAGTGCGGACACCACGACCCGGCCGAGGAAACCGTTGCCGCCCGTGACGAGCACCCTGCGTCCCGACCAGAACTGCGACATGGATGCCATCGTAGGACGGGAACAGCAAGAATGGACGGGTGCGTGTCGCCTACACCCTCGAGCAGTGCTGGCACCGCGTGCCCGGGGGCACCGGCACCGCCGCTCTCGCACTGGCCGACGCGATCGTGCGCACGGGAACGACCGAACTGGTCGGGGTTGCGGGTCGTCACAAGGGTCCCGCAACACCCGGATTCGAACCGGGGATCGAGGTTGCCCACCTTCCCGTCGGCGGCGCGGTGCTGTACGAGACGTGGTTGCGGTTCGGCTGGCCGCTCGTGGAGTCCGTGGTGGAGTCACCCGACGTCGTCCATGCCACCACCGTGATCCCGCCGGCCACCCGCGCGCCGCTCGTCGTGACGCTGCACGACGTCGCGTTCGTGCGCCACCCCGAGTTCTTCACGGACCGGGGCAACAAGGTGTTTGCCCGCAGTCTGTCCCGTCTGCGGCGCGACGCATCGGTCGTGATGTGCTCGTCGCGCGCGACCCTCGATGACTGTCTCACGAACGGCTTCGACAGCTCCCGACTCCGCCATGTGCCCCTCGGTGTCACGCCGATGCGCGCGGATGCATCGGACGTCGCGCGCGTGCGTGCGGAGCACTCGCTACCGGACGAGTTCGTCCTGTTCGTCGGCACCCGCGAGCCGCGCAAGAACCTCGACCGCCTCGTTGCCGCGATGGCGGGCGTGAGGGGCGGTCTTCCGCTGGTGATTGCCGGCATGCACGGCTGGGGAGACGGGATCCCGCCAGGTGCGGCGGGTGTGCACCTTCTCGGTCATGTCCCGGCGGCCGACCTCGCCGCGCTCTACGCGGCATGCACCGTGTTCGCCTACCCGTCGCTGCTCGAGGGGTTCGGCATGCCCGTGCTGGAGGCGATGTCCGCGGGGGCGCCGGTCGTCACGTCGGCGGGAACGTCCACCGAGGAGGTCGCAGGTGGCGCGGCCGTGCTCGTTGATCCGCACGATGTCGCGTCGATCACCGCCGGCATCAACGATGCCCTCGCGCGGCGCGGGGAGCTGTCCTCGCTCGGCCGGGCCAGGGCGGCAGGGCAGACATGGGACCGCACTGCGGCCCTCGTGCTCGAGGCGTACGCGGAGGCCGCAAGATGAGCATGCGCGTCGCGATGAACCTGCTGTGGTGCCGCCCGGGAGTCGGGGGAAGCGAGGAGTACCTCACCAGGCAGCTCGCCGGCATCGCCGCGAACGGTCACCCGGTGGAGATCGAGGTGTTCGCACCGCGCGGCTTCGCGCGGCGGCTGCCCGCCGTGGCCGGGGCCTTCCGGGTGCACGAGGCCCCCAGTGACTGCGAGCGCAGGCCCGGGCGCGTGCTGCTGGAGCACACGTGGCTCGCCGCCCGGACCTCCGAGTTCGACATCGTCCACCACGGGGGCGGAACCGTCCCCGTGCGCGGCAACCGCCGCACGCTCCTCACCGTGCACGACGTCCAGTGGGTGGACTACCCGCACTATGTGCGGCCGGTGAAGCGCGCCTACCTGCGCACCGCAGTCCCGCGTTCGCTCGCGCGCGCCGCGCACATCGCGACGCCCACCTCCTTCGTGAAGTCGACTCTCGAGCGGCACTTCGGCACGCCGGCCGGCAAGGTGAGCGTGGTGCGCCACGGGCTCGAGCCCGAAATGGACGCGCCCACCCCGCCCGCCGAGGTGCGCCGGCGCTACGCACTGGGGGACGGCCCCGTGGTCGTGTTCCCCGCCATCACGCATCCGCACAAGAACCACGGCTTCCTGCTGCAGTTGCTCGCGAACGGGGGCGGTGCATGGTCCGACCCCGCCCTGCGCGTCGTCTTCGCCGGGTCGGCGGGGCATGCCGAGGGCGACGTGCGTGCGATGGTTGCATCGCTCGGGCTGGGGGAGAGGGTAGTGATGCCCGGCCGCGTGCCCGCCGCCGACAGGAACGGTCTGCTCGCCATCGCGGATGCGATGGTGTTCCCCAGCGAGTACGAGGGGTTCGGCGCGCCGCTCATCGAGGCGATGCGGATGGGTGCACCCGTCATCGCGAGTGACCGCGCGAGCATCCCCGAGGTTGTCGGCGGCGCCGGGCTCGTCCTGCCGTTGCGCACCGATGCATGGGCCGGTGCGCTCGACGAGGTGAGCGGCCGCCGGGACGCGCTCCGCGCGGCCGGGACCGCGCGTGCAGCGACCTACACGGCGGAACTCTCGGCACGTGACCTCGTGGACGCGTACGGGAGGGTGCTCGCATGAGCAGGAGACCGCTCGTCGTGCTGTGCCCCCACTTCGCGCCCGACACTGCGCCCACGGGCGACATCATCACGCGGATCGTCACCGAACTCGCGGGAACGGGCCGCCGGATCCATGTCGTCACGGCACTCCCGTGGTACCGCGCGCACGCGATCGAGGAGGGCTGGGGTGGCCGCCTGGTGCGGCGCGAACGGACGCCGTGGGGTTCCGTCACCCGTGTCCACCCGTTCCCCGGAAGGGACAAGTCGAACCTCGCGCGGCGCGCTCTCGGCTTCGCCCTCTTCAGTCTTCTCGCCGGTGTCTGCACCCTCACCGCCGGGGGCTGGCGGCGCAGGCCGGCCGCGGTCCTGTCGATGTCGCCCCCGCTCACGCTCGGTCTCACGGGTTGGCTGGCGGCGCGCCTGCGGTTCACGAAGTGCATCTTCAACATCCAGGACGTGTTCCCCGACGCCGCGGTCGAGACCGGCGCCATCACGAACCCGGGCATCATCGCCGTCGCGAGGTGGCTTGAACGCGTGAGTTACCGGCGCAGCGACTCCGTCGTCGTCCTGTCCGAGGACCTGCGCGCGAACGTCGCGGGCAAGACGGGGGCCCGTCACGCGGCGAAGGTTGTCGTCATCCCGAACTTCGTCGACCCGGCATTCGTCACGCCGCTGCCCCGGGACACCGCGCTTCGGCGCGAGATGGGGATCGGCGACGAGCCCGTGGTGATGTACGCGGGCAACGTCGGGTTCTCCCAGTCGCTGGAGCTCGTCATCGGGGCCGCGCGGCGCCTGCCGGGCGCGGTGTTCGTCATCAACGGTGACGGCAGTGCGCGTGCGCACTTCGAGGAGATGGCGAAGGGTCTGCCGAACGTGAGGTTCGGCGGCTACCAGCCGAAGGAACGAGTGCCCGAGGTGCTGGCAACGGCTGACATCCACGTGGTGCCGCTGCGCCGGGGACTCGGGGCCGTCAGCGTGCCCTCGAAGACGTACGGGATCCTCGCAGCCGCCCGACCCGTCGTCGCGGCGATCGACGAGGGGACGGAGGTCCCGCGCATCATCGGGGAGAGCGGGGCCGGTATCTCCGTGCCGCCGGATGACCTCGATGCGTTCGTCGGGGCTCTCGAGGAGTTGCTCGCGGACGACATTCGTCGCGCGGAGATGGGTGCGAGGGCCCGTGAATGGGTGGTTTCCCGTGTGTCGCCTGCCGCGGTCGCAGGGGCCTACGACGCCCTGATCGACGGCCAGGCGGTAGCCTCTCCCATTCGTGGCTAGTGGTTCATCAGCAAAGAAGGTCGCCCGACTCGCGCAGAAGGGCAAGGGCAAGAAGGTGCGCTTCCAGGGCGGCACCGTCTTCCCGATGACCATGGCCGTCATCATCGCGCTCGGTCTCGGGCTCGTGGTCTACGCACGCCAGTCGGCGCCCAGCACCAACACCCCGCCCACCATCAACGACCACTGGCACGTCTCGTACGGCTTCTACGCCTGCGACCAGCAGCTGAAGGACCTCGTCGGCAACAAGGAGGAGCCGCCGGACCCGAACTTCGTCAAGTACGGGGTCCACAGCCACGGGGACGGTGTCATCCACTGGCACCCGCAGGCTCTCGCCACCGGCCGCAGGGCCAAGATGGGGATCTTCCTCGAGACGTACGGCGTCAAGATCAACACCGAGGAGCTGACGTTCCCGCCCGACCAGAACGACGGCAAGTCGTACAAAGTCGGCACCGACAAGTGCAAGGACGAGGACGGCAAGGAAGTGGAGGGTCAGGTCTCGGCTGTGGTCTGGGAGCGCTACGACGACCCGGCCTCGAAGAAGACCTTCATCACGGACTTCGACAACATCCGCATCGACCAGGACGGCATGGCAGTGATGTTCGTCTTCGCCGCGCCGGGTGTCGACATCCCCATGCCCGCGTCCGCGTCGAACCTGCCCGAACTGGGCGCGGCCGACACCGGCGCGGCCACCACAACCACGGTTGCCGGCGCCACGACCACAACGGTCGAGGGTGCCACCACCACCAGCGTGGCGGCCACCACCACGACGGCGGGCTGATGCAGGCAGTCATCCTGGTCGGGGGCTTCGGCACCCGGTTGAGACCGCTCACGTTCACCACCCCCAAGCCGCTCCTGCCCATCGCGAACGTCCGGCAGCTCGAGCACCTCATCGCATCCCTCGGTTCCGCCGGGGTCACGCGCGCGGTGCTGGCGCTCGGGTTCAAGCCGGAGCCGTTCTTCCAGGCGTTTCCCGACGGATCGTGCGCCGGCGTGGAGCTGCACTACGCGGTGGAACCCGAACCGCTCGACACGGCGGGAGCGATCGGTTTTGCCGCGCGCGACGCCGGCATCGACAGCACGTTCATCGTGATGAACGGTGACATCCTCTCCGACGTCGACCTGTCGGCGCTCGTTGCGTTCCACCGTTCGAAGGGCGCGGAGGGGACCCTCCATCTCACCCCCGTCGACGATCCGTCGCAGTACGGGGTGGTGGAGACCGACGGGGAGGGGTGGGTGCGCAGGTTCGTGGAGAAACCCCAGCCCGGCGAGACCGACAGCCGCGTCATCAACGCGGGGACGTACGTGCTCGAGCCGTCGGTGCTCGACCGCATGCCCCCGATGCAGCGTCTCTCCATCGAGCGTGCGGTGTTCCCGGCGATGGTCGCCGACGGCCGGCTTGCCGCGATGGCCACGGACGACTACTGGATCGACACGGGCCGGCCCGACACGTACCTGAAGGCGAACCTCGACCTCATCGACGGCACGCGTTCGCTCATCCTGTCGTCGGTCGGTCCGAACGCACATGTCGCGGCCACGGCCTCGGTCACGCGCAGCGTGATCGGAGAGGGCGCGCGAGTCGAGGGCGGGAGCGTGCTCGTCGATTCGGTCGTGCTGCCCGGTGCGCAAGTCGGACCCGCGGTGCGGCTGGAGCGCAGCCTGGTGATGGGAACGGTGGGCGAGGGGGCATCGCTGGTCGACTGCGTGGTCGGCGCCGACGGTGTCGTGCCCGCCCGGGCGCAGCTTGTCGCCGCCAAGGTGCCCGACCCTGCCACGATGGGGTGATGCGCAACTCGAGGATCATGGTGTGCGGGGGCGCGGGTTTCCTCGGGTCGCACCTCGTCGAACGGCTCCTCGAAGACGGCCACGAGGTCGATGCCGTCGACGACCTCTCCACCGGCTCGCTCACGAACCTCGCCACCGCGAGAGGTGCCGTCGGTCGGTTCAAGTTCCAGAACATCGCCGTGGGCAGCCCCGAGTTCACCGAGCTGGTCTCGCTGAGGCGGCCCGAGATCGTGTTCAACCTGGTCTCGTTCGCGCCGTCCTCGTGTCACCTCGCCGGTTGCCTCGCCTCCGTGTCCGCGGCAACGTCGATCCTCGAGGCCGCCCGGCTGTCCGCGGTGTCGAAGGTGGTCGCCGCGCTCCCGGCAGGTCTCCTGTACGGGCAGGTCGCGGCGAAGGACTCACCGGTGAAGGAGGGCCACCTCAACGAGGCCCGTTCCACCGAGGAGGTGTTCGCGCGGGCGGTCGCCGACCTGCACAACGTGTACCGCGACCGCCACGGTGTCGACCACACCGTCCTCGCGGTGGCGAACGCGTACGGACGCAGGCAGCGCAGCGAGGACGGGGTCGTCGCCGCGTTCGTGGACGCGCTCGACGGTGCGAGACCGGCGGTCATCCACGGCACCGGCAAGCAGACGCGGGATTTCGTGCACGTCGACGACGTGGTCGATGCGCTCGCCCGATCGCTCGACCGTGCCGGCGGCGTGGTGGTCAATGTCGGCACCGGCACGGCCACCTCCGTGAAGGACCTGTGGACGATGATGTCCGGCGCGTCCGGTCTCGCCCCGCGCACCAGCACCGCGCGGCCGAACGACCTCTCGCGGCTGACGCTCTCGCCGGTGCGGGCGCGAATCCAGCTCGGGTGGTCACCGTCAACGAAGCTGCGTGACGGTCTCCAGTTGCTCCGCTGACCCGAGGACGGGCCGGCTAGCGGAAGAGGTCCTCCGCCGGCGGCCGGATCAGTTCCTCCACTGACGAGTCGCGGAACCACGAGGGGTCCGCGCCCCTGATGACGGACACCGGCACCCCTTCCGACTTTCCCATCACCAGTTCGCCCATCGACGCGAGTTCGTCGGCCACCGCCACCTCGGTCACTTGCATCACGCGGCCGAGTGCGTCCTCGGTGCCGCGCAGGTCGACCACGCCCGCGATGCCGGCCACGCCGATCGCCACGTCGGTCAGGCCCTTGCGCCACGGACGGCCGAACGTGTCGCTGACGATGACACCCACGCTGACACCCAGCCGTGCACGCACGATGTCGCGTATCCGGCGCGCGGAGCGGTCGCTGTCGAGCGGGAGCAACGCGGCCCACCCGCGCTCCACGTTGGAGAGGTCGATCCCGCTGTTCGCGCAGATGAAACCGTGCGTCGTCTCGGTGATGATGAGGTCGCCGCGGCGGCGCACCACGCGACGTGCCTCCTGCTCCACCAGGCCCTTGTGCGACAGCGGGTCGTCCGGGTCGATGGCGACGAGCCGGCCTTCCGCCTTCGACACGATCTTCTGGGTGACGATCAGAACGTCGTTGTCGAGCAGGGGGCCGTTCGGCTCCGCCGTGCACGCCTCGACGATGATGTCGCCGAGCTGGTCGCCGGGCCGTATCTCGCCGATTCCCTCCACGCCCCAGGCCGTCATCCGTGCCATGTCACTTCCCTCCGTTCCGTGCGGCACCGAGAACGGTGCGCGCGAGCGACTCTGCCACGCCGGGCCTCGACATGATCGTGTCGGTCACCACGCACCGCACCCCACAGTCCTCCACCTGACCCGCCAGGGCGGCATCCTGCTCGTCGATCACGAGGGTGCCGCACAC
>RFZO01000078.1 GCA_009920715.1 Actinomycetota bacterium
AAGCGCAGGTCCGGCTTGTCGATGCCGAACCTCTCCATGGACTCGCGCCAGGTGATGCGCTCGATCTCGGGAGGGCGCTGGCCCGTGACCGCCTCGGCGGCCGCCACGACGGCCCGGCCGATGTAGTCGAGCACGTCGTCCTGGGAGACGAACGACATCTCCGCGTCGAGCTGCATGAACTCGTACTGGCGGTCGGCTCGGAGGTCCTCGTCGCGGAGGCAACGGGCGATCTGGTAATAGCGGTCCACACCGGACACCATCAACAGCTGTTTCCAGAGCTGGGGCGACTGCGGGAGGGCGAAGAACGAACCCGGCTCCTTGCGCGACGGCACCAGGAACTCTCGCGCGCCCTCGGGCGTGGACGGCATGAGGAACGGCGTCTCCACCTCGAGGAACCCGTTCTTCTCCATCTCGCGCCGGATCGCACTGTTCACCGCGGCCCTGACGCGCAGGTTGCGCTGCATCCGCTCGCGGCGGATGTCGATGTAGCGGTGCTTCAGGCGGATGGCCTCGTCGACGTCGTCGGCGCGCGCATCAACCGGGAACGGCGGCGGTTCGGCCACGTTCAGGACCTCCACCGTGCACTCCCCCACCTCCACGGCGCCCGTGGGGAGCGCGTCGTTCGCCGTGCCCTCGGGACGGGCACGGACGATGCCGGTGATCCGCACGACGTACTCGCTGCGCACGTCGGCGCCGGTGTCGACCACGCACTGGATGATGCCCGTGTGGTCGCGGAGGTCGACGAACGCGAGGTGTTCCCCGTGCTCGCGCCTGCGGCCCACCCATCCGCAGAGCGACACGCGGCTGCCGATGTCGCCGGGGCGAAGTTCGCCGCACATGTGGGTGCGCATGGCAGTTGGTGTCATCGTGGGTTCCTCCGGGGGGTGCGGGTTCCGAGCGTTGCGGCGAGATGGGCGACGAGACCCGATTGGGGCACGGTGACCTGCTCCGAGGAGGAGAGGTCACGGACCGTGCAGGTGGCCGCGGCGGCCTCGTCGGCCCCCACGATCACCGCGAAGGATGCGCCGCTCCGGTCTGCCGCCTTCATCTGGGACTTCATGCTGCGTCCGTCGAACGCCCGGTCGGCGGTGTACCCGGCCGCCCTCAGGTCCTCGGTCAGGCGCAGGGCGGCCATCCCGTCGGTGACGTCGACGACGAATGCATCGATGCCCACCGCCCCCGTGCCGAAGACACCCTCGGCGTCGCACGCGAGGAGGGTGCGGTCGACGCCGATCGCGAAGCCCACGCCGCCGGTGGCGGGTCCGCCCAGGTCCTCCACGAGCCCGTCGTACCGACCGCCGCCGCCGACCGCGTTCTGGGCGCCGTCGAGCGAGAGGGACACGAACTCGAAGGTGGTCCGTCGGTAGTAGTCGAGGCCCCGCACGAGCATCTCGTTCACCCTGTAAGGCACGCCGAGCGCGTCGAGACCGGCCAGCACGGCGGCGAAGTGCGAAGCGGATTCGGCCGACAGGAATGACGAGATCCGGGGCGCGGACGCCACGGCGGCGGCATCTGCCGGGCGCTTCGAGTCGAGGACGCGCAGGGGGTTCCTCGCGAGCGTTGCCGCCGACTCCTCGGAGAGTTCGCCGCGGCGCGACTCGAAGTGCGCGCGCAGGGCGTCGATGTAGGCGCCGCGCTCGGGGGCGTCACCCAACGAGTTGACGACCAGTTCGACCTTCGCGAGCCCCAACCTGGCGAAGAACTGCCATGCGAGCGAGATCACCTCGGCGTCCAGCAGGGCGTCGTCGCTGCCGAGCACCTCCACCCCGACCTGGTCGAACTGTCGGTATCGCCCCGCCTGCGGCTTCTCGTAACGGAAGTTCGGACCCGAGTACCACACCTTCCAGGGAGTCACGGGGCGGTGCTGGGCGAACGCGCGGCACACGCCAGCGGTCTGCTCCGGCCGCAGCGCGATGTGCCTGTCCCCCTTGTCGACGAAGTCGTACATCTCCTTGGTGACCACGTCCGTGGCCTCCCCCAGCCTGAGGAACACCCCGAGGTCCTCGAACATCGGCGGGATGATGCACTCGTACCCGGCCGACTGGACGGTGTCGGCGAAGACGTCGGTGAGCGCGCGCCAGCGCCCGGCGTGGGGCGGCAGGATGTCGCGGGTACCCGGACTGGTCTGGAAACTCGGCACGACAGCCAAGGCTAGTCGGCGGCGCCGCCGGGCACGATGCGATATGCGTCGTAGACGGCGTCGATGCCCTTGATCATGCGGAGCACCGCGTCGAGGTGGTTCGGGTCGCCCAGCTCGAACTCGAAACGCATCTTCGCCACCCGGTCCTGGCCGGTGTGGGTGCTGCAGGCCACGATGTTCACGTGCTGCTCGGACAGGGCGTTCGCCACGTCGCGCAGCAACCTGCTGCGGTCGAGCGCGACGACCTCCACCCCGGCGCGGAACACGGCGCCAGGCGTGGCCCCCGACCACTCCACCTCGATGAGGCGGGCCGGCTCGTCGCCGGCGAGGGTCATTGCGTTCGCGCAGTCCGCACGGTGGACGCTGACTCCCCTGCCCTTCGTGACGAACCCGATGATGTCGTCGCCCGGGACGGGCGTGCAGCACCGGGACAGACGCACCAGCACGTCGTCCAGGCCCTCCACGTGGATTCCGGTCGTGGACCGCGGGATGCCGTCGGTGCGGTCGGCACGCATGGGCATGGCGAGTTGCTCGTCGCTCGACTCGTTGCGCACCGCACGCCCGATGCGCTGGGCGAAACCGCGGGCCGACACATGGTGCTCACCGATCGCCGCCAGCAACGAGTCGACGTCGGTGAAGTTGAGCGCCTCGAGCTCCTCGATGAACGCATCGGAGGACCAGATGCGCTGGACGGGCAACCCCTCGCGCCGCAGCTCGGCCGCCAGTTCCTCGCGGCCCGCCTCGACCATGTCCTCCCGTCTCTCGCGGGAGAACCACTGCTTGATCTTGTTGCGGGCCCGCGGTGACTGCACGAAACCCAGCCAGTCGCGCGACGGACCGGCGTCGTCCACCTTCGAGGTGAAGATCTCGCACGTGTCCCCCGACGCGAGGGACGAGTCGAGCGACACGAGCCGGCCGTTCACGCGTGCACCGATGCACGCATGCCCCACCTCGGTGTGCACCGCGTACGCGAAGTCCACCGGGGTGGAATTGACCGGCAGTGTGATGACCCTGCCCTTCGGCGTGAAGACGAAGACCTCCTCCTGCTCGAGGTCGGTCTTCAGATCGGCCATGAACTCGTTCGGGTCGAGGGTGTCCGACTGCCAGTCGATGATGCGGTTCAGCCAGTCCATGTCGTTCGCGTCGGAGCCGTGCTTGTACGCGAAGTGGGCCGCCACACCGAATTCGGCCTGTTCGTGCATCTCCCTGGTGCGGATCTGCACCTCGAGCGGCTTGCCGCCGGGACCGATGACCGTGGTGTGGAGCGACTGGTAGAGGTTGAACTTCGGCATGGCGATGTAGTCCTTGAACCGCCCCACCACGGGACGCCACTTGCCGTGGATGCAGCCCAGCGCGCCGTAGCAGTCGCGGACGTTGTCCACGATGATGCGGATCGCGTTCAGGTCGAAGATTTCGTCGAAGTCGCGGTCTTTCTGGACCATCTTCTCGTAGATGCTCCACAGGTGCTTCCCGCGGCCGGTCACATCCCCGACGATGTTCACCTCCGCGAGTCGCCCCTGCACCTCGGCAATGGCCTTCGCCAGGTAGATGTCCCTCTCCGGCGTCCTGCTCGACACGAGATGGTCGAGTTCGGCGAACCTCTTCGGGTACAGGGCCGAGAACGAGAGGTCCTCGAGCTGTTGCTTCATGTCCTGCATGCCGAGCCGGTGGGCCAGCGGGGCGTAGATGTCGAGTGTCTCCTGCGCGACGCGCTGCTGTTTCTCGATGGGCATGCCCGCGAGCGTTCGCATGTTGTGCAGGCGGTCGGCCAGCTTGATGACCAGCACCCTGATGTCGCGCGCGATGGCGACGAGCATCTTTCGCATGGTGGCCGCCTGCTGCTCCTCCCGCGAGTCGAACTGCAGCCGCTCTAGCTTTGTGACTCCGTCGACCAGCTCGGCCACCTCGTCACCGAAGTCCCGCCTCACGTCCTCGATGGTGATCTCCGTGTCCTCCACGGCGTCGTGGAGGAGGGCAGCGGCGAGGGAGACCTCGTCGAGGCCGATCTCGGCGACGATGCGGGCCACGGCGATCGGATGGTTGATGTAGGCCTCCCCCGACGACCGCATCTGGTTCTGGTGGGCGCGGCGGGCGGTCTCGTAGGCCCGGTTGACGAGCGTGACCGGTTGCTTGGGGTGCCGGCGGCGGTACGACGTGAGGAGCGGGGCGAGTTCCTCGATCGGTGCGCTGTGGTGCCGTCGCCACGGAAGGACGCGGTCGGCGGTGCCCATGCCCGAAGGTTAGCGACGCGACTTCTTGCGGGGGCGCGGGGGGTGACTGAGAACGGTCTCCGCGACCGCGGCGGCAGCCTCGGGGCTCGCGTCAGGGTCGGCGACGGCCGTGATGACCGCCCCGCGGCGGCTGGCCGGTGCGCCCGTCGCCATCAGGTGCGCCATCTCGGGACCGAGGGAGAGCTGCGTGCGGTACGGCGCGTACCGCGGGTCGCGGTTCTTCAGGATGCCGAGCAGCGGCGAGGCGATGAAGATGGACGAGTAGGCGCCCGTGGCGAGACCGACGAGGAGCGCGAGGGCGAACTCGCGCAGGGCCACCGCGCCGAACACGCCGGAGCCGAGGACAAGGAGGCTGAACACCGGCAGCACGGCGGCGATGCTGGTGTTCAGCGAGCGCATGAGCACCTGGTTCATGGACACGTTGATGATGTCCCCGGCGGACACCCTGCTACCGGAGAACCTGGACGTGTTCTCGTGCACCTTGTCGAACACCACGATGGTGTCGTACAGCGAGAAGCCGAGGATGGTGAGGAAGGCCACCACGGTTGCGGGGGTGACCTCGAGACCGAGAACCGAGTACACGCCAACGCTGATGCCGACGTCGTGCACCATGGCCGCGATCGCGGACAGGGCCATGCCCCACTCGAACCGCCACGAGATGAAGATGGACACGAAGAGCATGAAGACGAGAAGCGCGCGGACGGCCTTGTTGGTGATGCTGCGGCCCCACGTGGAACTCACGGTGGCGACGCTGACGCTGTCCTCGCCCGACCCGGCCTTCTCCGCGAGCTTCGTGCGGACGTCGGTCTGGACTGCCTCGGTCTGCTCGCCGGCCTGGATCCGCAGTCTCTGGTCCGACCCGGAACTGAGAACCTGGAACTTCGCCGACGTCTCCTCGATCCCGGCATCCTTGAGGATCTGCTTGGCGGACTCGATGGTCAGTTGCCCGGAGACCGGGGCCTCCCACGCAACGCCGCCCTTGAAGTCGATGCCGAGGTTGAGGCCCTGGGCGAAGAGGGACACGACGGTGACCACGAGGAGCACGCCCGAGAAGATGAACCCGTACCTGCGCCGGCCGTAGAAGTCGACGGTCGTCTCGCCGCGGTAGAGGCGCTGCCAGCGTCCGGCCATCAGTTGACCTCCGAAGTGACGGCCGAGGCGCGCACGCCCAGCACACGGCCCTTGTTCATCAACCGCGTCCGCGACAGCAGGAGCACCGTGGGGCGGGTGAAGAAGTACGACACGACCATGTCCGAGATCGTGGAGAGGGCGAGGAAGAACGCGAAGCCGCGCACCGACCCGACGGTCAGCCACCACAGCACGGCGGCACCGAGCAGCGACACGGTGTCCGCCGCCAGGATGGTGCGCCACGCGCTCTCGAAGCCCCTGACGGCCGAGTTGCGCAGCGTGCGCCCGTTCTGGACGTCATCTTTCAGCCGCTCGAAGAAGACCACGTAGGAGTCCACCGTGACGCCGATCGACACGATGATGCCCGCCGCACCGGACAGCGTGAGAGCGAGGCCGTTGGTCTTCGACAACCACGAGATCACGCTCCACAGGAGCATGCCTGACACGCCGAGCCCGGCGACGACCACCAGGGCGATGAGCCGGTAGTAGAAGACGAGGAAAGCGAGAACCAGGAGGACGCCGAGGAGCCCGGAGATGATGGCCGCGTTGAGCGAGTCCTTGCCGAGGGTGGCCGACACTGTCTGGACCGTTGGGGTGTCGAACTTGACCGGCACCGCGCCGAACTGGAGGATCTTGGCCAGGTCCTTCGCCTCCTTCTCGCTGAAGTTGCCGGTGATCTGGACCGACCCGTTGAAGTCGGGGGTCTGCACAACGGGGGCGGAGATGACCTGGCCGTCGAGAACGATCGCGATCTGCTTGGTGGGGCACTCCGCGCCGCCGTCGAAGCACTTCTTCGCGAGTCCGTTCCACACGTCCTCCCCGTCGGCGCCGCCGCGCAGGTTCACGCTGACCGCCCAGCCACCCTGCGAGATGTCGGCGGTGGCCTCCTTCTCGAAGACCTCACCGTTCGCGGCCACGGGGCCGACGAGATAGACCATGTTGCCCTTGGCGGCCGGCAGCACCTCCTGTCCGGGTTCGAGACCGTTCTCCCCCGCCGTCTCGGTGGGCGCGGCCTCCTCCGCGGGGGGCGCGGTGGTGGTGGTGGTGGTGGTCACGGCGGCGGGGGCACGGGAGCTCCCGAGTCCGCCTGTGGGTTCGGCGAGCGTCGTGTCGGTCGACGCGGGGTCGGTGCCCGCGGGCGAGCCGGCGACGGTGCTGGTGGTGGCACCGGGCAGTGTGGTGGTGGTCCCGGCGGGTTCGTTCTCTGCCTGGCCCATCACCGGGCGCAGCTGCACCTCGCCCGACCGACCGACAAGTTCGAGAGCGCGCTGCTGGTCCTTCACGCCGGGGAGGTTCACCACCACTGTCGAGCCCTGCCGGATGATCTCCGGCTCCGCGACACCGATGGAGTCCACCCTCTGCCTGATCACCTCGACCGCGACACCGATTGCGGCCTCCTCGTACTCGCCGTCGGGGATCAACGTGACGGACGCGCCGCCCTGCAGGTCGAGCCCGAGCGCCGGGCTGTTCCCCGCGATGAGGTTGCCGCCGAACAGTCCCCCGGTGACGAGCAGGGTGAGGACGAGCGTGACGACGAGCCGGCGGGGCATGGGGCCTACTTGGTGTCTGTCGGTTGGATCTTGCGGGCCACGGCGCCGCGCGACACGCGGATCTCGATGCGCTCTTCCTTGTGGCCCTCGGCGATGTCAAGCCACAGGACGTCGCCCTCGATGAGGGAGATGTGGCCGTAGATGCCGGAGTTCAGGACCACCTCGTCGTCCACCGCGAGGCTGGACTGGAGGGACTGGGTCTCCTTCATCCGCTTGCGCTGCGGACGGAGCAGGAGGAAGTACATGCCGGCGAAGATCGCCCCGAAGAAGACGAGCTGGAAGGCGGCGCTCCCCCCGCTCGAGGAGCTCGACGTTGTCTCTGCGGCCAGTAGCGAAATCACGGGAACGGAGCCTAGCGACTCGGGGGTATCCGTCCCCTTTCAGCCCCAGACGTCGAGGATCTCCCGGCGGAGGGACCCGAGGCGGCCCGCCTCGACGGCCTCCCTGATGCGGTCCATCAACTGGAGTGTCCAGGAGATGTTGTGCACCGAGACAAGACGGGACGCGGTCGGCTCGCCCGCCTGCATGAGGTGCCGGATGTACCCGCGGGAGTGGCGGGCACACACCCAGCACGAGCATCCCGCGTCGAGGGGGGAATCGTCGGTGGCGAACCTCGCGTTCTTCACGTGCAGCTTGCCCGTGGAAGTGAGGGCGGTGCCGTGCCGGCCGAGCCGGGTCTGCAGGACGCAGTCGAACTGGTCGACACCCAGCGCGACGGCCTCGACGATGGACGCGGGGTCGCCGACACCCATGAGGTAGCGCGGACGGTCGGCGGGGAGGTGCTCGATCGCCGCCGCGAGCGCGGGCAGCATCTCGGCCCGGGTCTCGCCCACGGACAAGCCCCCGATCGCGTAGCCGTCGAATCCGACTTCGACCGTGCGCTCGGCGCTCTCCCTGCGCATCGCCTCGTGCGTGCCGCCCTGGACGATTCCGAAGATCGACTGGTCGGTCCGCGTGTGCGCCGCCCTCGCCCTGATGGCCCACGCATGCGTGCGCTCGAGCGCGAGCCGGATGTCGGCGTCGCTTGCGGGAAGGGAGGTGCACACGTCGAGGACCATCTGGATGTCGGCACCGATCCTCTGCTGGACGTCCACGGCCGTCTCGGGGGTGAACCGGTGGACGGAACCGTCGTACGTGGACTTGAACGTCACTCCGTCGTCGTCGACCTTCGGGTCGAGAGAGAAGACCTGGAAGCCTCCCGAGTCAGTGAGGGTGAGACCGTCCCATCCGGCGAACCGGCCGAGCCCGCCGAACCCCTCGATCACCTCCGCGCCGGGGCGAAGCATCAGGTGGTAGGTGTTGCCCAACATCAGTCGCCCGCCAGTGTCCGGTCGAGCAGCATGGCGTCCCCGAAAGACAGGAACCTGTAGCGCTCCGCCACCGCCTCGGCGTAGAGGCGCCTCCAGCGCGGACCGACGAAGGAGTCGATCATGAGAAGCAGCGAGGTGCGGGGCATGTGGAAGTTGGTGAGGAGCAGGTCGACGGTTCGCCACTCGTGGCCCCGGGTGATGAACAACGAGGTGCGGCCCGAGGCCTCCCCAGTGGCCGCAAGGCTCTCCAGCGCGCGCGCCGCCGTGGTGCCCACGGCGACCACGCGTCCCGCGGAGGCGCAGGCCTCGATCGTCTCGGAGGGGACCGAGTACGACTCCGTGTGGATCGCATGGTCGAGCGGGTTCTCCGCGGTGACGGGCTTAAAGGTGTCGAGCCCCACCACCAGCTCCACCCGTGCGATCCTCACGCCGGACGCGGCGATGCGGCTCAGCAGTTCCTCGGTGAAGTGAAGACCTGCCGTGGGGGCGGCGGCGCTGCGGGGTTCTCGCGAGTAGACCGTCTGGTACCGCTCGGGGTCCTTCAGTGAGCCCCTGATGTATGGCGGCAGTGGCATCGCACCGATCCGTTCGATGAGCGACAGGGGCACGTCGTCCTTGATCTCGATCTCGAATGTGTCCCCCGCATCGGTGCGCGGACCCACCCTGACCACCCGCTTGCCGAAGTACTCGAGCACCTCCCCTTCACGCAGTTTCCTGGCCGGCCTGATCATGGCCTCCCAGTGGCGGCGGTGCTCGTCCCGCGGTTCCAGCAGCAACACCTCGGCGGAGCCCCCCGTGGAGCGCTGGAGTGCCAGCCGCGCCGGCAACACCCGCGTGTCGTTGACCACCATCACGTCACCCTCGCGAAGATGGTCGATGATGTCGGTCATCCGCCTGTGGGCCGGGGCATCATGGCCGCGGTCGACGAGGAGCCGGGAGGAGTCGCGCGGTTCGACGGGCTTCTGGGCGATGAGTTCGTCGGGCAGCTCGTAATCGATGTCCGACAGGTGCACGCCGAAAGGCTACGGG
>RFZO01000079.1 GCA_009920715.1 Actinomycetota bacterium
GGCCGACGTGGCTGTCACCCATGTCGCCCTCGATCTCGGCACGGGGCGTGAGTGCGGCCACGGAGTCGATGACGACGACGTCGAGCGCACCCGAACGGATGAGCATGTCCGCGATCTCGAGGGCCTGCTCGCCGGTGTCCGGCTGGGAGATGAGCAGCTGGTCGATGTCGACACCGATGGCCTTCGCGTACACGGGGTCCATGGCGTGCTCGGCGTCGACATAGGCGCAGATGCCGCCGTTGCGCTGGGCCTCGGCCACGACGTGCATGGCGAGGGTGGACTTGCCCGAGGACTCCGGGCCGTAGATCTCGACGACGCGGCCGCGCGGCAGACCGCCGACCCCGAGGGCGAGGTCGAGCGGGAGGGCGCCGGTGGGGACGGCCTGGATGGCCATGGACCCCTTCTCGCCCATCCTCATGATGGACCCCTTGCCGAACTGCTTGTCGATCTGGGCGAGGGCCGCATCAAGGGCCTTGTCGCGCTCCGGGCTTGGTGTTGTCATTGTTTTCTGCCTTTCCTGTGCTTCCCCCAGTGGCTGGTGGGAAGGCGGGACTGTACGGGATGGGTGTGTTCGAACGACACGACTGTAACTACGAACACTTGTTCGGTCAAGCATTCCTCGTCGGCCGCAATGTGGACACCGCCCCGGAGCCGGGGGCAGGCAGGAAACCCTTGCGGGGAAAGGACCCCGGGGCGGGCTGGGTCAGGGCTGACGGGCCGCCAGGGCGGCCTCAGCCTCGGCGAAGTCCTCTTCCGAGGGCCTGCGGATGAGGAGGTCCACCCCAAACCAGACCGTGTAGGTGTTCGGGTACCACAGGACCGGCCAGACCACCGCGAGGATGCCGGCGACCACGAGCAGCGGCACGAGGGCGATGCCCGCCACGACAGAGATGATCATCCACGCGATGATCGACCCGAACGTGATGAAGACACCCATGGTGGCCGCACCGAGCTCGAACCCCTCGAGATTGCGCTGCCAACTGAGGCCGCACGTGTTGCAGCGGTCGTTCTTTCCGTACCAGCTGCGGAAGAAGGCTCCCCTGCCGCCGCACCATGCGCACCGACGGAACAGTCCGCGGATGAGCATCCGCGGGAGTGAGGGACGGTCGTGCCTAAGCGGTGAGTTCATCGACGAATTCTTCGAACACGTTCGCGTACCGAAGGGCCTCCTCTTCCGTGTGCATCACAGAGATTAGCCACTGCTCGTCGAGTCCCGGCGGAAGCAGGATGCCGCGGTTGATGCCATGGATCCACTGCGCGAACGCGAGATCGGCATCGGCGGTCTTGTAGTCGCGGTAGTTGCGCACCGGGTCGACCGTCCACGTGACGCAGCCCTTCGCCCCGAACTGCACCGTGTGCGCTGGGATCATCGATCACGCCGGACTTCCCGCGCACACGGTGCAGGGACGGCGCGCGCCGCGGCCATGACGAGCGGGTTCCCGTTGTAGGTGCCGAGGTGAAGCACGCGTCCGGTGGTGATCTCGTCCATGCACTCGCGGGTGCCGCCGAACGCACCGATCGGCAGGCCGCCGCCGATGCTCTTGGCGAGGCACACAAGGTCGGGCTGCACGCCGAGCACACCGGTGGCACCGTCCCAACCGGCGGTGATGCCCGTCTTCACCTCGTCGAAGATCAGCATGGTGCCGTGGCGGCGGGTGATCTCGCGCACGGCCTCGAGATACCCGGGTTGCGGCAGGCAGATGCCGATGTTCTCCATGACGGGCTCCACGATGAACGCGGCCACGTCGTTCGCGGCGAGCGCGCGCTCGAGCGCGTCGGCGTCGTTGTAGGGCACCACGACCGTGTCGCCGAGGACCGCTGCGGTGATTCCCGCGGTGGCGGGCACACCGACCGGTGCGTCAGCCGGGCCGGCCAGGTCGAGCGCGGGCTTCATGGAGATCATGACCTCGTCGTGGTGGCCGTGGTAGCCGCCCTCGACCTTCACGATCTTCTCCCTGCCGGTGACGCCGCGCGCCACCCGGATGGCGTCCATGGTGGCCTCGGTGCCCGAGTTGGTGAACCGCCACATGGGCAGGCCGTAGCGCTGCACCAGCAGCTCTGCCACCTCGGTGTTCGATTCGCAGGGCGTGACGTAGAGCGTGCCGTGTCCCAGTTGCTCCTCGATGGCCGCCCGGACGTGGGGGTTCATGTGGCCCGCGAACAGCGCCCCGAAACCCATGTCGTAATCGACGTAGCGGTTGCCGTCGACGTCCTCCATCCAGGCGGCCTGTGCGCTGCGGACGACAATCGGGTGCGGGTCGTAGTACTGGAAACTGGAGGGGACCCCCATGGGCATGACCTTGCGGGCTCTCGCCGTGGCCGCCTGGGAACCCTTCGTGGACTCGGCGTACCGCTGCAGCTCGCGCCGCGTGATGTTCTTGGCCCTCTCGGCCAGGTCGTTGCGCAACGTTGAGTGCGTTGCCATTGTTCTCACCCCGAATGACTGGTCATCCACAGCCTACCGAGGCGGCGCAGGGGCGGGCAACGGCGGGAACCTTCCGGTTCGCTGGATGTCACAAAACAGCGCGCGCGTTGGCACATTTCCCTTGCCGTGGCAGACTTGTGACTCCACATGGTGGGTATAGCTCAGCCCGGTTAGAGCGCCAGGTTGTGGCCCTGGAGGTCGGGGGTTCAAGTCCCCTTACTCACCCCAGTTGTGTCGCCGGCACCGAGCAATCGGTGCCGGCGTCACATCGAACCATTTTCCCGTTGCGGTCCTGCTCTCCTATGATGGGAAGCCAACACATCACGCGCCTTTAGCTCAGCTGGTAGAGCAACGGACTCTTAATCCGCAGGTCCTGGGTTCGATCCCCAGAGGGCGCACCACTGAATCATCCTGCGCAGTCCGCAAACTCTTGTCCTGTCTGGGGTCATCGTCAGCCTCTGGCCCGGAAATGTGCACATTTTCATTCTGCACAGTGCGCATTTTGTTCTGCGTGCCTATGGGCAGCGCTGAAACGCGACGTGAGCAGCAGCCCCGCGTACCCGACCAATTCGACCGAGATCCGTGCGGACCTGAGCGGACCAACAATTTCTGACGTCAACATCCACGGCTAGCCACTTGTCGGCACGGATCCCGAATACGTACCGGCAACTCCGCCCATTTCGGCTCAGCATCCGAACAACTACTGTGTTGACATGCCAGAGGGCCTTTCGGGACAGGACTTATGCGGTAAGAACTACTCCGGCGCAAATCTGACCGGTGCGGATTTGTCCGGTGCGAACTTGTCCGATGCTGATCTAAGCGAGGCGAACCTGACCGGCGCGAACCTGACCGGCGCGAACCTGACTCGTGCGGACTTGGCCGCCGCGGACCTGTCAGGCGCGAACCTGACCCGTGCAAGTCTGCGCGAGGCGAACCTGACCGGTGCCGACCTGACCGGTGCCGACTGGTACGAAGAGAATCTGTTGGGCGCAACGATGCCCGACGGCACCATCCACGACTAACCATCAGTCGGCATTTTCCTCGAGCGCGTCCGAGCCACCCTGGACAAGTTCCATGGATTTCTTTAACTCCTTGTTCGGGGAGTGAAGCCGCCCCCGCACCCTTGCACTGCTCTCTTTTTGGGCAGTCGCGTTTACAAGTCCCCGCACGTTTGCAATTCTTTATCCGTGCGGTTTTGGCGAGGGTGATCAACTGTGGATGGATCCGTCAGGCATCACCGCACCGCTCAGGTTCGCGCCAAGAAGGTGGTGCCTTTCCAAATTCGCACCTCGGAGGATTGCGCCACTGAAATCTGTTCCACAACAATCCACCCCATACAGAAACGCATCAGTCAAGTCTGCGCCAGACAGGTCAGCATCAACTAGTCCTGCAAATTGGAGGCGTGCACGGCGCAGGTTCGCACCGCGCAGGTTCGCACCCCGCAGGGTCGCAGCGTCTAGCCAAGCACGTGAAAGGTTTGCCTCGTTCAGATTCGCGCCGGTCAGGTCTGCAAATGAGAGCCGTGCGCGGGACAGGTTGGCAAACATCAGGTATGCACCGGTCAAGTCAGCCCTCTCCAAGTCAGCACGCCGCAGATTCGAACGGACAAGGCTTGCACCGGACAAGTCATCCCCATTCAAGTAAGCACGCCGCAGATTCAGACCGGAAAGATTTGCACCAGACAGATTGCGTGCACCTAGCCTCATGCCATCAACCTCACTAGGACTAGTCGCCCCACTTTGCCCAGGCAGCAACTATGACCGCAGCAACAGCAAACGCAGCCAGTCCTGCTACCGCACCAAATTCACGAAACACGCGCTCAGCAGCGTTGTAAAGCCTGCTCATGCAACCCCTGCCTAGTCGACCTGTGCGCCAAGTGTGCGCATTTGCCACACCTGGCTGCGCTAACCCTTGCGGGGCTTGCGTTTCTTTTCGGGGCTACTGGGTTCGATCCCCAGAGGGCGCACCATCCCGATTCAGGCGGCGCTCCGGCGTCGCTTCTTTCGTTTTGCGGGCCTGCTCAGTCCTCTTCGTCGTCGAAGTCGCCCGTGAACAGGCTGATGACCTCCACATGGTGGGTCTCGGGGAAGATGTCCAGAACCTCCACCTCGCGCAGTTCGTAGCCTGCCGACACGAGCAGTCGCGCATCCCGCGCACCCGCCACCGGGTCACAGCTGACCAGCACGATCACGGGCGCACCCGTGTCCACGATCGCCTGTGCGCCCTGCTTGCCCAGCCCCTGACGGGCCGGGTCGGCAATGACCACGTCGGCGTCGCACGGGTCCCAGTGCTCCATCTGTGACTGAACCACCGTGGCCGCGCAGTCCTCCAGATTGGTGATCGCGTCACGGCACGCCTGCGGATTGGACTCCACCAGCACGAGCTCGTCGAACCTGTCGGCGAACACCCGCGAGAACAGCCCCACCCCGCCGTAGGCGTCCACCAGGGTGCCGCCGGGGTCCAGTTCCAGTCCGTTCAGCCGGCGACGCACGACGTCGACGATCAGTTCCGCGGCCTCCGCCGACGACTGGAAGAACGACCCCATCGACACCTTGAAGCGATGACCGTCCACCACCTCGTGCACCACTCCCCGCGCACCGCGGGCCACCGAAGCATCGAGGTCACGGCGCATCTGTCCCTCGTGGCACCACACACCGCGCTCGCCGGTGCGGGGCGACACACGGATGGTCACCTCGCCCTCCCCCTCGAGCAACGGGGAGGAGATGATCTCGTTCACCATCGGGTGCGCGACCATGCAGGAAGCGACACCCACCATGTCGTTCGACTCCCCCATCCGGAAACCGAGCGTGCCGTTCCTGTCGGACACCATGCGCACGGTCGTGCGGCGCGCGCCGTCGTCGAGCGTGCGGAGGCGGGGCGTGATCTCGAGTTTGCCGGTGCGTGCGAAGGCCTCGACGACGATGTCCACCTTCGCCCGCGACTGTGCAGGCGGGGCGATGTGCTGCCAGTCGCACCCCCCGCACCCGTCCGCCACGTGCGGACACGGCGGCTCGCGGCGGTCGGCGGACGCATCGAGAACATCAAGAACGGCACCGCGGCCGAAATCCCTCGCCTTCGTGTCGAGGGAGATCTCCACGGACTCCCCGGGCAGCACGTCGGGGACGAACACGACCCGCCCGTCCGGGAGTCGCGTCAGGCCGTCACCGCCGGCGACCAGCTTGTCGATCCTGACGATGTGGCTCTCGTTCACCGTGCCAGCGTAGGGCGGCGCGCGACGGCGTCACGGCGATACGGACGGACGGCTGGCTAGGGTGACACTCGTGACGCTGCCGATACAGATCTCGCCCTCCGTCCTGCCTGCCGATTTCTCGAAGCTCGGTGACGAGGTGCGCGCGCTCGAGGACGCCGGCGTCGACCTCATCCAGTGGGACGTGATGGACGGGCAGTTCGTGCCCAACCTCACGTTCGGTCCCGACGTCATCGCCGCAGCCCGCAAGCACACCTCGCTCCCCTTCGAGGCGCACCTCATGGTCCTCACTCCCGACGTGATGGCGGCGCGGTACGTGGAGGCCGGTTGCAGCAGGCTCATCGTGCACGCGGAGGCGTGCACCCACCTGCACCGCACCTGCGAGAACATCCGCTCGATGGGGGCCACCGCCGCGGTCGCGCTGAACCCGCACACCCCCGCCAGCACCGTTGAGCACGTCCTCGACCTCATCGACATGGTCCTCGTGATGACAGTGAACCCCGGTTTCGGCGGGCAGGCGTACATCCAGACGATGGAACCGAAGATCCGCGAGGTGCGCGACATGATCACCGCACGCGGTCTCGGGGACGCAGTGAACGTGGAGGTGGACGGCGGCATCGGCCCGTCCACCATCGCCGGCGCGGCAGCGGCCGGTGCCAACGTGCTGATCGCGGGCAGTGCGCTCTACCGCGACCCGAAGGGCCTCGCGCACGCCGTCACTGACCTCCGTGCGCGCGCGGAGGCGGCGTTCAGCGCCTGAGCCCCCGTCGCACCCACACCAGCGCGATCAACCCCACGAGGACGAGTCCCGGCGGCAACACCAACGCCGCGAACAGGCGCGCAGGGTCACCGAGGAAGTTCGAGAAGACCCCTGACTCGATGCCGGAGCCGTCGAGGTTGAGCGTGCGCGCGGCCTCCTCGAACGACGGGCACTCCACGCCGCCGTCGATGACCTCGTTGCCCCCGAACAGGTCGGCCGAGTCACGGATTGTCGACGAGAGGCGCTGCGACACGGGGTCGAGCCTGGCGCCCACGATGTACCCCTTGCCGATGTCGAGGAACTTGACGTCCGCCCCGTAGCGGATCTCCACCGTGGTCCCGGCCGCGTACCCCTCCAACGTGCCGGCCCTCACCTGGGACACCTCGAACGTGGCCGACACCGGGTCCACCGCGGTGACGGTGCCCACGAAGACTGCCTGGGCGGCCGGCGGGCCGGCACATCCCTCGGGGACCGTGGTCACGGCTGAGGGAAGCGTGGTGGTGGTCGACGTAGTGGTCGTCGAGGTGGACGACGTGGAGGTTGTGGAGGTGGCCGCGGGATCGACGGTTGTGGTGGTGCTGGTCTCGGCGGTGACCACGGCGGCGGGCGACGCGAGCATCAACGCCACGGCACCGCCGATGAGTATCCCGAGGGTCCGGCCGCGCATCGGTTCAACGCTAGTCACCGCCCGCGCCGTAGCGTGGGCGCATGGGACTGGACCCCACACGGAAACGCGTTCCCCGGCGCACCGACATCTGGTTCGTCGGCGCGGCCATCGCACTTGCCGCACTGCTGGTCGCCTGGGGCTTCCTCGGTTGATGCGGCGCCGGTCGTGACATGACGAAGGACATCTGGGACGGTCTGTACGGCCCCGTCGAAGTGCGGCGGATGCAGCCATACGAGGCGACGAAGGACTACGTGTGCCCCGGCTGCAACGGCGCGATAGCGGCCGGCACCGGGCACACCGTCACCGTCCCGCGCGACGCCCCCGACCTGCGCCGGCACTGGCACCACTCGTGCTGGCAACGCCGCTAGAACGCGTCCTCCATCACCTCGAGCCGCGTCCCCGTCACCGCGGCCACGTCGAACCGCACGCGGAGGCCCCGCTCGCCGAGCCCGCGGACGAACGCATGCCCCGCACGCCTCACGCGCTGCTGCTTCGGCGGGGTCATCGCCTCCCACGGCGACCCCCATGCCGCCGACGCACGCGCCTTCACCTCACAGACGACCAGGAGCGATCCGCGCCGCGCGACCACGTCGATCTCGCCGCCCCTCATGGTCCAGTTGCGCGCGACGATGGTGAACCCGCGCCGTTCGTACCACCGTGCCGCCAGGTCCTCCGCCCAGCGTGCCCTGGCTAGTCGTGGCGTTCGATTTCGCCCGTGTCGAGGAGCGTGTCGTCCGGGAGTTCCTCCACGTTCACGTCCTTGAAACTGAGGACCCTCACCGTCGGGATGAACCGGGTCTTGCGGTACATGTCCCACACCCATGCGTCTGTCATCACCACTTCGATCAGTGGCCGCGCGCTGTCACCGGTGATGGACACCTTGACATCGTTGGCCAGGTAGAAACGGCGTTCGGTCTCGACGGCGTACCGGAACATGCCCACGACGTCCTGGTACTCCTGGGCGAGCTTGTACTCGCGGTCTGCCTCGAAGTTCTCGAGATCGTCGGAGTTCATGGCAGTGTGCCGGCCGATGGGCCGGCACCGTCCTTATGACTCGCGCTTCTCGCGGACCTTGGCGGCCTTGCCGACGCGATCACGGAGGTAGTACAGCTTGGCGCGACGCACGTCGCCCTTGCGGAGAACCTCGATCTTGGCAACCGACGGGCTGTGCACCGGGAACGTGCGCTCCACCCCGACGCCGTAGCTGACCTTGCGGACCGTGTAGGTCTCGGCGATGCCGGAGCCCTGGATCGCGGTGATGTTGCCCTGGAACACCTGGATGCGCTCCTTGCCGGACTCGACGACGCGCACATGCACCTTGACCTCGTCACCGGGGCCGAACGACGGGATGTCGTCGCGCTTGTTCTGGTTGTCAACGATGTCGGTGGTCTTCATGGTGGCTTCCTGTGGGCTCGAATGTGTGCCTGGCGGGCCTCAACGGCCCTCATCGGCGAACAGTGAAGGATACGAGACGGGGTCGGCCCCTTCCAACAAGGACTTTTCCTTGTCGGACAGGCCCCCGCGGGCCTCGATGAGGTCCGGGCGGCGCAGGACGGTGCGGCGCAGGGCCTGCACGAAGCGCCACTTCTCGATCCGCCCGTGGTCTCCCCCGCGCAGCACCCCGGGCACCTCCCACCCGCGGAACTCCGCCGGTCTCGTCCACTGCGGCTCCTCGAGCAGACCCGAGGCGCCGAACGACTCGGTGACGGGAGACTCCGCATTGCCCATGACACCGGGGACCAGCCGCGTGACCGCCTCGATGACGAGACACGCGGCGACCTCCCCGCCCGCGAGCACGACGTCACCGACGGAGATCTCGTGGTCGACCAGGTGCTCGCGCACACGGTGGTCGACACCCTCGTAGCGCCCGCAGAGCAGGCTGAACCCGCCGGCGTCGGCGAGCTTCCGGGCGATTGCCTGCGTGAACGGCTCGCCTCCGGGGCCCAGCAGCAGCAGCGGGCGCGGCGGCTGCACGGCCTCCACCGCGGCGAAGATCGGATCGGGACGCATCAACATGCCGGCACCGCCGCCGAACGGCGAGTCGTCCACCGTGCGGTGGACGTCGGTTGCATGATCGCGGATGTCATGGCAGCGAAGATCCACCTGGCCGCTCTCGCGTGCGCATCGACGTGTTCACCCTGTTCCCCGCGATGGTCGACGGGTTCTGCTCGCAGAGCCTCCTCGGCCGCGCACGGGAAAGTGGCCAGGTGGATCTCCGCTGCCATGACATCCGCGACCACGCAACCGACGTCCACCGCACGGTGGACGACTCGCCGTTCGGCGGCGGTGCCGGCATGTTGATGCGTCCCGATCCGATCT
>RFZO01000080.1 GCA_009920715.1 Actinomycetota bacterium
GGACGGGTCGTCGTCGGCCGACAGCGCGTCGCTGTGGCTGGAGGCGCGCCAGGCGATGCTGCTGGCCAAGATGCGCAACGGCGCCGTCGCGGCCGATGCACGGATGGCCCTCGAGGTGGCGACCGTCGGCGGTGCCGGTTGCCTCGGCCGCATCGGGGAGATCGGGTCGCTGCAGGCGGGAGCGGTTGGTGACGTTGCGGTGTGGGACCTGTCCGGCATCCAGTTCACCGGCGCCATCGCAGACCCGGTGGAGGCGTGGTTGCGGTGCGGGCCGGCATCGGTGCGCGACACCGTGGTGCACGGCAGGTTCGTGGTGCGCGGAGGTCAGTTGGTCACGCGGAGGACCGGGGAGATGATGACCGCCCACCGCCGCCTCTCTGCACGCATGCAGTCCTGGGTCGGCTGAAGAGTCCCCGGGTCAGGGAATCCTGACCGAGGACGTCGATGATGTTGCGGCCATTCCGTCCTTCACGGGTGTGACGGACAGGCTCCAGCTCCCATTGGTCAATGGCTTCGACGTGCAGGTGACGACTCTGCCGACGGTCTTGCACGACAGCTTGATGCGCGTCTTCGACTTCGCCTTCGCCGACGCGATGTAGGCGTCGTACGAGGTGTTGTCGCCGGCCTTGGTGAACTTCACGCTGATGCGGTTCTTGGACCTCGTGGTGGTGATCTTCGACAGCTTCTTCGGGGCGTTCGGGGGAAGTCCCATCTTCATGCGGAGCACCTTCGTGGAGAAGGTGAAGCCTGTTGCGGTGACCACGAACCTTGTCCCGTCGAAGGACACGTTCCGCGAGGCGGTCACCTGGCCGTCGGCGGTGTCCCTCACCTCCACGGTGAGCGCCTTCGTCGCGCTGATGTACCCCTGCGCGGAGACCCCGCTGGTGGCCACGGAACCCGGTGTCGACGCCACCGCGTCGAGGCTCTTCAGCCCGAAGAGAAGGTCTGCATCGGCGGCCGGGACGATCGCACGGTAGAAGCCCGTGTTGACGGTTGTTCCGTCGGGAGCAAAGTGCGGTGCCGCGGACGTGAAGTCCATGGATTTGGTGGTCGCGTTCCACGTGGGTGTCGACAGTTTGCAGGTGCCGTTGCTCGTGATGAACATGTCCCCGGTCATGCCGTCCACGCCGAACGGGTCGCGGCCGTTCTTGAACGCCACGATGGCGTAGAGCTGGTTCGGCTTGGCTGCCGCCACGGAGGTGGAGCTGTCGCAGTCGGCCGTGCTTGTCGCCTGGGCGACCGCCGTGGGGTTTCCCTCGAAGGTCATCACCTGGACCGTCCCGTCGAGCACCCTGGTCACAGACACGTCGCTGCCGGCTGCGATGGTCACGGCGGGATTGAGTTCGCCCAGCCGCACGGTGACCCTGACCTTCAGGTCGGCAGGCAGGGACGTGACTCGGTTCGTGACGGGATCCTTGATCCTGCCGACCGTGCCGGTGGCGGACGGACCGGCAGGCTCGATGTTCACGGACATCGTGTCGGTGAACTCGTTGGCCGGTGCGACCTTCACGTAGACACCGTCGAACTCCCGGGTCGCAACGGGGAAACCGTCGTAGCTCCACCGGCCCGGGTAGTTGGTGGCGGACGTGCCGAACGTGGTGAAGGTCTTCGTGTTTGCCGCGCCCGCGGAGTCAACCGTGGCGGTGCCGGTGGGGACCCACTTCGCCGGCCGGGCGACCCCGCCGTCGGTCAGGACAACCTCGGAGATGCAGTACGTGGTCTGTGTGGCCGAGCACGCGGGAAAATCCGCCCGGGGCAATCTGGCCCCGTCAACGGCGGCCCCCGCCGGGCTGGGGTTCCCGCCGGGCGGGGAAATGACGGCCAGCAACGCGACAGCCATGGCGAGCCTGAATCTCGGGATTCTCTTCTTCATCACGTTCTCCACGGCGCCCCCTGCCGTTCGTGACAGGCTCCCCGTGTCACGAGAGTAAATCCCCGCGTGGAAAGGACATGAGAATGAGGATTCCCCGGCTCGTCGCCACCCTTCTTCTCATACTGGGGGCACTCATCCTCACGGGGAACGCGGTTCCGTCATCTGCCGCCACGTGGACCCCTGCGCCGGTTCCGTCGGGGACCCAATCATGGTTGACCCCGTGTGCCGCGGACTCGTCACTTGACTGCATCGAGTCGGTCGGTGCGATCATCAACGGGTCGGAGGTCAAGGGCACGCTCACCGGCCGCACCGGGAACACAAACACCGGGGGCATCTGCTGCCACGAGTGGAGGATTCCCGGGTTGGTCAACGAGGACGGTCTCGACCTCGTCGAGACCCAACTCAAGCTCACGGGTGACAACGTCTCGGTCTCGCCCTGCACGTCGAAGTGCCTCGTCGGGTTCCAGGGAGACATCTACGCGACCAGCCAGAACGGTTTCCGGCCGCAGTGGGAGAGCAAGCTGGACACGTGCGCAGCGAACAACGGTCGCGTGAACGGGGTGTGCTCGAGGTTCGGCAACCTCCAGCAGGGCGTCACCTTCTTCATGGTGCTGAGATCGAGCTGGGTGCTTCCCTCCATCGTGTCGGCGAAGAGCAGCGATCCCGTGGTGACGACCGAGCGACTGGCAACCAGCGGAGCAAGCCGCGTGCGGATCCAGGGCGTTCCTCACCGCATCCTCGGGGTCGATCCGTCCCAGATGACCACCTATTTCACCGATCCGAACGGGTTCGGTGCCTGGACCACCAGATCATTCGCCTTTCACCTGCTGGATGGCCGGCAGTTCGGTTACTACAGCGAATGCGTCGAGAAGGCAACACTCGTCATGGGGGACAACACCAAGGGCGCGACTCCGCCCACCTTTGACAAGTCGACAGGCGCCCTCGACCTGAAAGTGGTCAACCCGCACTTCGACACGGACCGCACAACCGTGTACACGGGTGCCTACCAGGCCCGCATCCCCCAGGAGACGGCACAGTGCCTGTGGGGTCCGAAAATCACCTCCACCAAGCAGTTCAAGGTGTCGGTCATCGAGGATTCGACCGGCTCGTCGAAAGTGTCGACCACCTCGATCACTTCTGACGGCTCGATGTTCCGCATCGATGCAAGCGGCTTCACGTTCTCCTCCCCGACCATCCGCGTGACCGCCGACGAGTCACTGAATTCAACTACTACGCCTGTTGTCACCAAGCCGGCCAGACCAACGGGGGTCAGCACCGTCACTGCGCGTGGTTCGGTCACGGTGGCCTTCACACGTGTCTCGGGGGTCTCGCACACGGTCACGGTCGCCTCCGGGAGTCTTCGGAAGACGCTCTCGTGCCGCAGCGGGACCTCGAAGGTGACCTGTTCCGCGAAGTCCCTGAGGAAGGGTTCGTGGAAGCTGTCGATCGTTCCGCGGAACAGCGCCGGCACCGGCACCGCATACACGAAGTCACTGAGAATCAGCTAGGAGCAGCCATGCGCCGGATCATTGTCATAATCGCCGCCTCGTTGACGGGTCTCGTCGTTCCGGTGGCGTCGTCCGCCGCGACGGGCACGGACGTGGACGAGGGATTCCTCTACGAGCACCCGAACACCGCGGGGTGGCAGGGCGTCTACTTCGGCGACAAGGGGGAGGATTACATGGAATCCGTGTCCGCCCTGTTCGGTCGACCCGACGACGACTGGGGCTTCCTCATCTGCTCGAAGAACTCCGATGCAAACTGCACCGGCCGCAAGACGGTGGAGTTCTCGGCGATGCTCCAGCCGTGCGCAACAACCACTTCCCTCGACTGCGTCTCCGGATTCGGGCACCTCGCCCCGGACGGAGCGAGGGTGCCCGCAACATTCGTGTCGAAGTTCCCCAAATCGGCAATGAACGAGTTCGCGGCGGATCCCGCGGCGGGTCTGCCGGCGGGAACATCCGCGGGAATGTGGCGGCTTGCGGCAGGCAGTGGATCAGCGGTTGATCTGCACTATCTGCGGGCAGTTGTCTCCGGCAGGCGCACCACCGGGAAGACCTTCGAGTTCACGCAGTACCGTGCCGTGATCTCACCGGTGGAGATGGTGCCGTGGGAATGCCAGGGGGTTCTCTGTTCCCCGGGCTACCACCCGCATCCGCAGGACAACAGCAATACATCCGGGTTCCAGTATGGGCAGGGACGGGAGGACGGGCTTGACTGCGTGATGACCGGTGTCAACCCGCTCACGGACGAGATGACGTGCGCCAAACGGAAGGCGTTCACCCCCGCAGTCAGGTACTACGTGACTGTGCGGCTGTCTCAGTCCCCGAAGGGCTGGTTGCACGGTCGGCTGAACGAGCCGCAGATCTCCATCGCGCCGATTGCGGGAAGTGACGATGCACTCACGATCGACATTCTGGGCGGGAGTGTGGCCGTTCCTGTCGTCAGCACCGGCCGCCTGTTCAAGGACCTTCCCGCAACCATGCAGGACAAGTACCGCAAGAACGGCGGTTGGCCGGTCGCGAACGGCTCCGGATACTTCACCAGCAGGGACGGGCCTTCCGGAGAGAACTGGGGACCCGAGCAGCGCAACAGGCTCTCCATCCCGCCGGCGGGCGGGACGGTGGGGCTTGCCGAACTGGAGGCATGGCTCCCGCTCGTGAACGACACTGCCACCGCCGACCCGTCGCAGTGGATCGTGCGCACGCTCCAGGATTGGGAACTCCAGGGTGCGAACCAGTGCTTCACGGCAAAGCAGCGACTCAACGGCGTGGTGGTCACAAATGCCACCCAGTACTCAGCTGGGCCACCCGCATTCGATTCGGCCACCGGCACCCTCAACTACAAGGTGTCCGCACCCCACTACAGGTCCGGCGGAGCGGAGACAAAGGGTGTCTATTCGTTGTTCATGCGGTCGGAGACGGCGCGCTGCCTGTACGGGTTCGACAGGGCCCCGATCAAGTCCACTATCGAGGTGATCGAGAAGGAGGGCGTGCAGGACGTCGCTACCACGAGCGTGAGCGAGCGCAACGGCTGGTTGCAACTGTCGGCGTACAACTACACGCACTCGTCCCCGACGCTGAAGGTGAAGCTCGGCCAGCGCGTGTCGGGGTTTGCGTTCGTGAAGAAGGGCAAGTCGCTGTCGTCATCTGCGCTAGCCGCCGCCGCCGGGTTGAAACCGTCCACGGGGGCAAAGGTGAGCGTGAGGGTGGTGTCCGGCACCTCGAAGTGCTCGTCGACCGGATCGGCAGTGAGAGCACGGGTCAAGGGTTCGTGCCGTGTAGTTGTGACCGTGAGGAAGGGCACCAAGTCCTCCTCGCGCACGGTCGACGTGTCGACTCTGTAGGAACCGTGGCGCACTAGCGTCAGTGGGGTGCTGAATGCCTTCCTGCTGAGCTTCGGGGTCATCTTCGTGGCGGAGCTGGGCGACAAGAGCCAGCTGATGGCGCTGGCCTTCGCATCCCGGTTCAGGGCCGTGCCCGTTCTCGTGGCGATCACGCTGGCAACTGCAGTCGTGCACCTGGCATCGGTGGCCATCGGCGGTGCTGTCGGTGCGGCCCTGCCGACAGATGCGATCAACCTGGTCGGAGCGCTTGCGTTCATCTTCTTCGGGTTCTGGACGCTGCGCGGCGACGAACTGTCGGAGGAGGACGAGAAGTCCACCCACCTGACGGCACGCAATGTCATCATCGCGGTGGGCACGGTGTTCTTCCTTGCCGAGCTCGGTGACAAGACAATGCTCGCCACGGTCACCCTTGCCACCGACAACGACGTGGTCGGCACGTGGGCCGGCTCGACACTGGGGATGGTGGCCGCCGACGCACTCGCGATCGGCGTGGGCAAGGCACTGGGGGACCGCCTGCCGGAACGTGCCATCAGGATCGGGTCAGCCGTGGCAGCCGGAAAACCCACCGAGAGACATTGCCTCTTCGAGAGTCCCGACTTTCGTGACCTGCTCCGACCTCCCGTTCACGGACCGGCTCACGAAGAAGGCCACATCGAAGATCGAGATCACGACATGGTTTGTCGTCTCGTCCCCTGCTGTCTCCTTGCGTCTCGCGACGACCTTCCCCCGTACTGCCATGAGAACGAAAAAGTCCTTGCGCGCGAAGAGCGCATGTTTCTCGTCATCGGTGAGGTCCTCGGCGATCGTGATCTCGCGCAGGATGTTCGCCTCGAGACACATCATCATGTGGAGAACGTGGGCCTTCAGCAGTGCGGCAAGACCGTCGCTGACGGTCACTGCATGCTCGAAGAGGGCGGTGAAGTCGAGTGGTCCGAGTTGGTCGTAATCGAGAGACTGCAGGGCGGACCGGAAGTCCGTGAAGTGGGCGATGAAGCTGTCAACCTCGTTGAGAATCTCGAGTCCGTGATTGTTGTGATTGTCGAATTGGTTCTGTTGGTTCATGTGTCTGCTTTCTTGTGTGTTGGATGTGTGTTGACGTGAATATGAGGGCCGAACGGCCCTGGTGAGAAATTCTTTAGTTGTGAAGGTGCAAGGGTGACCCCACGACGGCAAGTCATGGATTGACGGACAGCACGAACAAGAATCCGTGGCTTCGGTGTGCGGGCTCTACCCTCGACAGGGGAGCAACGTGTTGTCAGGGTAGTGACTCGGCGATGCTGCCGTCAACCCTGTGACGCGGCACTCACGTGCGGTGATGTGTTCAGACCGGGGTCATGCGGAACCCGTGCGTCGGCATTCCCTGATCAGGAAGAATCCGTTGAGTTCGTTCGCGATGGTGCGGGCGTCTTCCTCATACGTTGTGAAGACCGCCCAGTGGCTCCCGGCGGCGATGGCCAGGTGTCGTGCCCCGCGGAGCCGTGCCAATGTGCACCCGAGCGGGGAGTTTGACAGTCGGACGGAATCCCATGTGGCGTCCTCGTCAACATGAACCGTCAGATCGAATCGTTTCTTCCCGACGTCACATTTGGCCGAGACGAGTCCCATGTCCGAGATCGGGGTCTCGTCGTGGAGCAGACAATCAAACCCCACCGAGCGCAGGCGCTCGGCCAGTTCCTCTACCGTAACCTCATAGGTGGAAGGGGCGTCCGCACGGTTCTCCCACGGCCAGCCCGTCTGCTGCATGTGCTGGTACAGAACCCCTGCGGCGAAGAACTCACCGAGCAGGACCAACTGCACGCACATAGCGCTGAGTTTCCGGCGGAGTGGGACGGCCCGGTCTGGTCTCTTGTTGATGCGCACGGGAGCCACAGGTTGACGCATGGGTGTGTCACGGAAGCGACAAACAGTTGCACGGCGCAACTCATTGAAATCACTGGGTTTCATTGATGTGCTATAATGTCGTTTCTACCTTTAAGGAGCCCATGGGACTGTTCAGTTTTTACCTCGGATACCGGCACGCAAAAAAGAAGGCGGCACGCCGGCGGGCCAGGGAGGAATGGTCTACCGAGGAATGGTCCGAGGATGATCCCGAGTGCGACGGCTGCGGGTATCTCGCGAGTCAGCACGACGAGGGCGGTCGCTGTCCGTCCTATTCCTGACCAGCGGCTGCCGCAGCGCTTCCTTCACTTCACTCTCACTCCCTATCACCCACCGAAAGGACCCAATTGACCCAGACCGTCGACCTCATCCAGATTCTCCAGTCCGCCGGGGAGGTGGAGACCACAACCCTGAGGGGAGTGGAGCGCCCCTGTGCCCTCGTTCCCGGTTCCTATCCCGATCCCGACGGTCCGACGGATGCGGTCATCCGCACGATCCTCTGCGAGAAGCACGGGGTTGAAGTTCTCCAGTTCGACATCGTTGTCGGCGACTACTGCGACGATGTCGATCTCGCGAGATTGCACCGCTGGGCGTCGAGCCAGGAGGCGGGAAGCGGCTTCGGCAACGTGGTGGTGTCGGGGTCGCAGCACGACACGCACATCTACGAAGGAAGGGTCTTCGTGCGTCATTGCGTCCGTCTCGAGAGTCTCGATGAGGTCACTGCCCGTGTGGTCACCGAGGGAATGCTTCGACTCTGGCAGCGCGCCACCGTGGAGATGGAACGCAACAGGGCGGCCTTCAGCTACGCGAATTCCCGGGCGAGAGTGAAGGCCCGCCGTGAGGCACGTCGCAGGCTCATGCTGAAGGACGCACGACTCCGCCTCGACTCCCTCGTGGGACTCGACCCCGTGAAGCAGCTGGTGCGGCAGCTCGTCGCCAGGCAGGAGATCAACGCTCTCCGTGCGGAGAAGGGTCTCAAGGCCTCCACGATGTCCCCGCACCTTGTGTTCACGGGGAACCCCGGCACGGGAAAGACGACGGTTGCGCGCATCCTTGCCGAGATCTACGCACAGATGGGGCTTCTGTCCAAGGGTCACGTGGTCGAAGTCGACCGCAGCGGCCTCGTCGCCGACTACGTGGGTCAGACCGCATCGAAGACCCTCAAGGTGTGCCAGTCAGCGAGGGGCGGTGTGCTCTTCATTGACGAGGCGTACTCGCTGGCCCGGGAGTCGGGCCACGACTACGGGCGCGAGGCAATCGAGACGCTTCTGAAGTTCATGGAGGACAACCGCGGCGACTTCGTGGTCATCGTGGCCGGCTACCCAGGCCGAATGCGCCGCTTCATGGACTCGAACCCGGGGCTCGACAGCAGGTTCGACCAGACGGTGCACTTTCCCGACTACTCGGAGTCCGAGTTGATGGAGATCTTGGGCAACATGGTCTCTGAGGCGGACTACGTGTTCGGCCCCGGGGCGCACCACGCGGCGTTCAATGTGGTCAGGTCCCTCGAACGAGGAGGGAGCTTCGGCAACGCCCGTGAGATGAGGCGACTGCTCGACTCGATGACCGGTCGCCAGGCCGAGCTCCTGCAGCGGAGAGAGAACCTGGAGATCTATGATTTACGGTGTCTTACCGAAGAGTCAGTTCCTCCCGTGCTGAATTGGTTGTGAATCTCGATGATCACAATTGAGTGCTGAAAGTGAGAGAGTTGGGAATGGAATTACCTGAGTGGCGACCGAGAAAGAATCACGAGCAGTACCTGCAATCAGCTGTTGAATTGACGCGGGTACTCGTTGAGAATCGGCACAGTTTTGTGGAGTCGCACTACAGAGAACTGTTGAAGATTTGTCTCTGGAAATACACAGAAGCAGAGGGGCCGAGCAAGCACAAGACTCGTTACAGGAGTCAAGGCGCGATTGAGAATCCGTCAGCAAAGCTGAATCACGATCATGTTGTCACCCGCAAACAGATAATTGATTCGATCATCGCAGAACCGAAAAACTTTGTCACCCATTTGTTAACTGCTGTGGGGTGCACTGTTCTCGCGTCGGAGCATGCGACGTTGAACCAAATTGGAAGAGATTTCCCGGCGCTTTCCGGGTGGGCTCGCTACGAACAAGCCGGAATCCAAGTCTGGGACCTGCGTGACAAGGTCAGAGTGGTCTAGGAGCCCCAGCGGGTCTGGCCGAACCGGTAGCCCACGGAC
>RFZO01000009.1 GCA_009920715.1 Actinomycetota bacterium
CCCGGTTCTCGTCCCGGTCCCGGTTCTCGTCCCGGTCCTGGTTTCCGCCCCGGTCCAGGTGGCGGCCCCGGCGGTCCGCGCCCCGGTGGCCCCGGCGGTCCCGGTGGTCGTCCCGGTTTCGGTCCGCGCCCCGGTGGTCCAGGTGGTGGTCCCGGCGGTCCGCGCCCGGGTGGTCCAGGTGGCGGTCCCGGTGGTCCGCGCCCCGGTGGCGGTCCCGGTGGTCCCGGTGGCCGTCCGAACGGCCAGCGCCGTGCCCCGCGCAAGAAGTCGCGTGCCCGTCGGCGCCGTGAGTTCGACGAGCTGCAGCCGCAGTTCACCAACTACACGAACAGCAACGCCCCCGTCCCGGAGGGCACCGTCATCGTCGAGCGCGGCTCGTCCGCGCAGGACTTCGCCCCGAAGCTGAACCGCACCGCGGCTGACGTCGTGCGCTTCCTCCTGGAGCACGGCGAGATGATCACGGCAACCATGAGCCTCGGTGACGAGCAGATGGAGCTGTTCGCTCTCGAGATCGGTGCCGAGATCCTGCTCGTCGACCCGGGCCAGCAGGAGGAGATGGAGCTCCAGGCCCTGTTCGACGACAGCGACGACGACGACGAGAGCCTCCAGCAGCCGCGGCCACCGGTCATCACCGTCATGGGACACGTCGACCACGGCAAGACCACCCTGCTCGACCGGATCCGCTCCGCGAACGTCGTCGCCGGCGAGGCCGGCGGCATCACCCAGCACATCGGTGCGTACCAGGTGGAGAAGGACGGCAAGAGGATCACGTTCATCGACACCCCCGGCCACGCGGCGTTCTCCAAGATGCGCATGCGCGGTGCCCAGGTCACCGACATCGTCGTGCTCGTGGTCGCCGCCGATGACGGCGTCATGCCCCAGACGATCGAGGCGATCAACCACGCCAAGGCGGCCGACGTGCCGATCGTGGTGGCGGTCAACAAGATCGACAAGGAGAACGCCGACCCGCAGCGCGTGCTCACCCAGCTCACCGAGTACGAACTGGTCCCCGAGTCGTGGGGCGGCGACACGATCGTCGTCGAGATGTCGGCCCAGCAGAACCTCGGCATCGACGACCTGCTCGAGCAGCTGAACGTCGTCGCCGAGCTCGAGAACCTCACCGCGAACCCCACGGGACGCGCGAAGGGCATCGTGCTCGAGGCAAACCTGGATGTCGGCCGCGGGCCAGTGGCCACCGTGCTGGTGGACAAGGGCACCCTCAAGGTCGGCGACCCGATCGTGGCAGGCGCCGCGTGGGGCAAGGTCCGCGCGCTCATCAACGAGCGCGGCGAGCAGCTGAAGGAGGCGGGTCCGTCCACGCCGGTGCAGGTGCTCGGGCTCTCGTCCGTGCCCCAGGCCGGTGACGAGTTCCGCGCCGCACCCGACGAGAAGACCGCCCGCACCGTGGGCGAGTCGCGCGAGCACCGCATGCGCGTGCTCAACCAGCGCGGCGACGCACGCGTGCAGCGCGGCGTGAAGCTCGAGGACATCTTCTCCCAGATCCAGGCCGGCGAGGTCGCCACCCTGAACCTCGTCATCAAGGCGGATGTGCACGGATCTCTCGAGGCCGTCACCGAGTCGCTCCGCAAGCTGGAGCGTGACGAGGTGAAGGTCGCGTTCGTCCACCGCGGCGTCGGCGGCATCACCGAGAACGACATCACGCTGGCCGCGGCCACCAACGCCACCATCATCGGTTTCAACGTGCGTCCCGACCGCAAGTCGCGCGACCTCGCCGAGACCGAGCACGTGGAGATCCGCACGTACGAGATCATCTACAAGCTCCTCGAGGACATGGAACGGGCGATGCTCGGTCTCCTCGCTCCGGAGTTCGAGGAGGTCGTCACGGGCGAGGCCGAGGTGCGCGAGATCTTCCGCGTGCCGAAGATCGGCGCCATCGCCGGTTGCTTCGTCCGCACGGGCGTCATCACCCGCGGCACGAAAGTGCGCTTCCTCCGCGAGGGAACCATCATCTGGAAGGGCAGCATCCAGTCCCTCCGTCGCTTCAAGGACGACGTCCGCGAGGTGCGCGAGGGCTTCGAGTGCGGCATCGGGCTCTCCGACTTCCAGGACCTGAAGGCCGGCGACATCATCGAGACATTCGAAGAGCGCCAGATCGAGCGGACCTGACCGTGGCCGATCTCGATTTCTTCCTCGACCCGGTGTGCCCGTGGGCGTGGATCACGTCGAGGTGGGTCACCGAGGTCCAGCAGCTGCGCGACTACGACGTCCAGTGGCGGTTCATCTCGCTCAAGTTCCTGAACGAGGACAAGATGGACTACTCGAAGATGCCCGCCGGCTACGCCGAGATCCACATGGCCGGCACCAAGGGTCTTCGCGTGTGTGCCCGCGCCCGCGCCGAGCGGGGGAATGACGCCGTGGCCGGTGTCTACACCGCGCTCGGAACCAGCCTCCACAACAACCAGCAGCGCGAGGCCATGGTGGCCGACCCGGCCGGCCACATCGCCGGGTTGCTGTCTGCCGCGGGGCTCCCGGGGGAGTGGTCGGAATCGGTCGACGACGACTCGTTCGACGCCCTCATCCGTTCCGAGACGGAGCTCGCGCTCGAGCGCACCGGCAAGGACGTGGGCACTCCGATCCTCACGTTCAGGCCGGGCTCCGACGGGGAGGCCAGCTTCTTCGGGCCGGTCATCGCGCGCATCCCGCGGGGCGACGCCGCACTGAAGCTGTGGGACGCCGTGGAGACCGTGGCCACCACCAGCGGCATGGCCGAGCTGAAGCGCTCGCTGCGCGAGCGCCCTTCGTTCGACTGAGGCACCTAGTGTTGGCGCCGATGAAGGCCGTCTACACACCCGACCACCTGCGACACGACCCCAAGGTCGAACTGGAACGTTCGGTCGCGCACTCACCCTGGGAGCACATCGGCAGGGGAGAGATCATCAAGGACGTGCTGTCGGCCGACGACCGCTTCGAGGTGGTCGCACCGTCGCAGTGGGGAACCGATCCCATCACGGCGGTGCACGACCCGGGGTTGCTGCGCTTCCTCGACGGGGCATGGCAGGAGTACCAGCGCGTCGTGGGCGACACGCGCGAGGTGGTGCCCGAGGTGTTCCAGATGCAGGGCCTTCGCAACAAGATGTCGGCCGGCAGCGAACCCTCCGCCATCCAGGGGCGGCTCGGCTACTGGAGTTTCGAGATCACAACGCCGCTCACCGAGGGCACCTACGTCGCATCGCGCGCCGCAGTCGACACCGCGATGACAGCGATGCAGTTCGTGCTGGACGGGGAACGCTCGGCGTACGGACTGTGCCGGCCGCCCGGACACCACGCCACCACGTCGCTCTACGGCGGCTACTGCTTCTTCAACAACGCCGCGGTCGTGGCGCACCACGTGGCCTCCACCCGCGGCGTGAAGGTGGCGGTGCTGGACGTCGACTACCACCACGGCAACGGCACCCAGGAGATCTTCTACGACCGCGACGACGTGCTGTACGTGTCGCTCCACGGTGACCCCGCGCGTGCCTACCCCTACGCGATCGGGCACGGGGACGAGACGGGCGCCGGTCGCGGGCTGGGGGCCAACCTCAACATCCCGCTGCCCGTCGGAACCGACGATGACGCGTACTCGTCGGCGCTCGACACCGCACTGCGGAAGATCTCGTCGTTCGGGGCCGGGTTCCTCGTCGTGTCCCTCGGGCTCGACACGTTCGTGACCGACCCGATCTGCGACCTCGCGCTCACCACGGAGGGTTTCCGGGCGCACGGTGCCATGGTGGCCTCGCTCGGTGTGCCCACCGTGGTGCTGCAGGAGGGCGGCTACGACGTGCCGAACCTCGGAATCAACGCGCAGTCGTGGCTTGTGGGGCTGGGCGCCTAGACGGGCCCGTTCAGCCCTTCTTGATCGCCTCGATGACCGGCTGCCAGCGCGCCGGGTCGCTCTTGTACGGGGCGTAGAAGCTGATCCGGCTGATGACGTCGCCGTAGCGCTTGTGCAGCTCGGGCGCGATTTCCTCCGGTTCGCCGACCACGGCGAACGTGTTGAGGATCTCGTCGTCGATCAGGGTGCCCATCTCGGCCCACTTGCCCTGCTTGGACAGCGTGTTCAGCTCGTCCTGCAGTCCGCCCCAGCCGTGGATGTCGAGCACGCCGCGGTACGCCGGCGTGGAACCGTAGAACGAGATCTGCTGGCGGGTGCCTGCGGCTGCCGCCTTGAGCTCGTCCTCGTTGTTCCCCGTGACGACGAAGCTCGGGCCCACGATGTCGAATCCCTCCATCGTCTTTCCGGCCTTCGCCCTGCCGCGCGCGAGCGCGGGGATGGTGACCTCGCGCAGGTACTTCTCGGTGGTGAAGCCGTGGCAGATGAAGCCGTCGCACACCTCGCCGCACACCTCGGTCATGAGCTCGCCGACGCCGGCCAGGTAGATCTTCGGGGTGCCGAACCCGGCCAGTTCCGCGCGCTCGGGCGTGAAGAACGGCGTCATCAGCGTGTGCTTGTAGAACTCGCCGCGGAAATCCAGTTTCGTCCCGTTCTCCCATGTGTCCCAGATGGCACGGATGGCGAGCACCATCTCCCTCATGCGCTTCGCCGGGTGGCTCCACTCCATGGAGAACCGCTTCTCGATGTGCGGCTTGATCTGGCTGCCGAGGCCGAGGATGAAGCGGCCCTTCGAGTAGGCCTGCAGGTCCCAGCCCAGGTTTGCGAGGAGCATCGGGTTGCGCGCGAACGCGACCGCGATGGATGTGCCGAGCTCGATCGACTGCGTGTGTTCCGCCGCCAGCACGAGGGGCAGGAACGGGTCGTGGGCGGTCTCAGCCGTCCATGCGCCGGAGTACCCGGCGGCCTCGACTTCCTTGGCACCTTGCGGCACCGCTGACAGATTGGTGGTGATCCCTCCGTCGACTTTCATTGTGTTCCTCCTGTTTGTTGGTCCCTTAGGAATTGTTCGACTTCCGCGGCAAGTTGGTCGGCGCTCGGCAGGTTGCTCGCGATGTCGATGGCCGCGGGCGAGTGCATCGTGTCGTACGCCTCCTCCAGCTTCGACAGCATCTCGGCGTGCTCGGGGTTCGACGCCACGAGCTGGTCAAGACGCTCCCGCTGTGTGAGGGCCTCCTTCACGACGGTGGTTGTGTCGATGACGAGACCGGCCTCTGCTGACACCGCCTCGATGAGGGCAGCCGTCCCCGCGGGGTAGGCCATGGTCGCCACGTAGTGGGGGATCTGGGCCCAGAACCCCATCGCCTCGATGCCGCGCCCGTGGAGCTCGTGCTCCAGCACGGCCGCCACGCCCGCCGGTGCGTCGAGTGAGTTGCGCGAGTGGCGCAGCCGGCGCGAGATGCTCTCGTCGGGGGTGGTGGTGGAGAGCCCGACCGGGCGCGTGTGCGGTGCGCCGTAGGGATAGGCGCCGAGGGCGACCATCTTCGTGATCCCCAGTTCCAGGGCGAGCTCGCCGACGGTGCGGGCGAAGTACCGCCATGCGGTGTCGGGCTCCGGCCCGCTGAGCAGCACGATGTCCTTGCCTTTCGCATCCGCGCCGACACGCATCACCGGGGCACCCCACACGATGCGGGTGTTCACCCCGTCGCGCAGCTCCATCACGGGGCGCCGCGCCCGGTAGTCGATGAACGTGTCGCCGTCGAACGTGAGCAGTTCCTTCGCGTCGATTGCGGCGGCGATGTGGTCCATGGCGGCGTTCGCCGCGCCGCTCGCGTCGATCCAGCCGGTGAACTGCACGAGCAGCACGGGATCGCTCAGGGCGGGGAGCGGCGCGTGCAGCTCGAAGGGGAGGCCGCCAGTGGGGTTCACCGCAGGCGCTCCAGGTACGCGGCCGCCTTCTGGGCGGCACCGTCCACCTGCAGCCGGAACGGCTCGAGTTCTGCCGGGTCCTTCTCGCCGAGCGCCCCGCCGAGGTACCTCGCGTAGACGCCCTCGATGATGCAGGCGAGCTTCCAGAAGGCGAAGGCGGTGTAGAAGTCGAGCTTCGAGATGTCCCTGCCCGACCTCTCGGCGTACCGCGCCGCAAGGTCCGCCCGGTCGAGGAAGCCGTCGACCGTGCACACCGTGTTCGACCACGCGCTCGCCTCGTCGTGCGGGCCGTTCCAGTAGACCATCAGCAGGCCGACGTCCGCCATGGGGTCGCCCAGCGTGCAGATCTCCCAGTCGAGCACCGCGATCACGTCGCCCTGCGGGTTCACCATGCAGTTGTCCAGGCGGTAGTCGCCGTGCACGATCGACACGCCGTCCTGCGCGGGGATCCGCCTCATGAGCTCCTCGTAGACCGACTCGACGAGCGGCAGGTCGCGGGTGCGCTGGTCGACGATGTTCTGGTGCCACCTCTTCAGCTGGCGCGCGATGTAGCCGTCGTGCTTGCCGAGGTCGGAGAGGCCCACCTTGTCGATGTCGACGGCGTGGATACGGGCCATGGTGTCGACGAGCGACTCGCTGGCCCTCCGGCGCGCCGCGGGGGAGAGCGACTTCTCCGCGAACTCCTTGTCGCGGACCACGAGCCCGTCCACGAAGCGCATCACGTAGAAGGGGAGGTCGTTCACCGCCGAGTCGTCGCAGAAGCCCAGGGCAGGTGCCACGGGCACGTCGCTGGCGGCGAGGGCGGCGATGATGCGGTGCTCGCGTCCCATGTCGTGCGCGCTCGCCAGGCGGTGGCCGAGCGGCGGGCGGCGCAGCACGAACCTGTTGCCGTTCGCGTCGGTGACGGCGAACGTGAGGTTGGAGTGGCCGCCGGCGATCTGCACGTACGTGAACGGCGCGCTGGCGCCGTCGATGTTCGCGACCAGCCAGGACTCCACGTTCTCGCTGATTCCGTTGGGGAGGGCCACGCCAAGAAACTACCTGTATCGTGCCCCCATGGCCGTAGACGTAACGGATGCGACGTTCGAGCAGGAGGTCATCCACAGGTCGATGACCACGCCCGTCCTCGTCGATTTCTGGGCCCCGTGGTGCGGGCCGTGCAAGCAGCTCACCCCCATTCTCGAGCGAACGACGGACGCGACCAACGGCCAGGTCGTCCTCGCCAAGATCAACATCGACGAGAACCCCCAGATTGCCGGCGCGTTGGGAGTGCAGTCGATTCCCACAGTCGTCGCGTTCAAGGGCGGGCAGCCCATCGATGCGTTCGTGGGCGCCAAGCCCGAGCACGAGGTGCAGCGGGTCGTCCAGGCACTCATGCCGAACCCCACGGAGCAGAGAGTGCTCGACCTGCTCGCCCAGGGCACAGAGGAGGCCCTTCGCGACGCGGTTGCGCTGATGCCGGGCAACGAGGACGCCGTGTGCGCCCTCGCCGAGCATCTCGTGCGGACGGGTGCGGCCGATGCCACTGGCGCCATAGTTCGCCCAGTTGCTCTGGATGGAGTTGGTTCCGGTGCCGTAGAGCCAGTAGGAGTCCGCATCACCGCCCTGCGTCACCTGCTGGTAGTAGGCGGCCTTGTACCACTCGTTCTCGCTCGGCAGCACCCACGTCGCGCCGGCGTTGCGCGTGACATACGCCCCTGTCGACATGGTGTACGAGCCGGTCTCGGTGCTCGCCGCGCCTGCGGCACCCGCAAGCTGCCCGTTGTGCAACCAGTTCGTGAAGCGGCACGCGTCGTAGAAGTCGGTGTAGACCACGGCATCCGGTTCGTGGGGGTCCGCCGCATCACGGGCGGGGCTGTGAGCGCGGTCGTGCTGCTCGCCGCCGCGTGGTTGTTGTTCGCGCCCACGCCGCCGCAGGTGGAGTCAGTGCTGCCGGTCACTGCCACAGCGGGCGCGAACCCTGTCCCTTCCGCGACGGCGGGCACGGGAACCGTCAGGGTGCATGTCGCCGGTGCGGTGCGCCGGCCCGGCGTCTACGAACTGCCGTCAGGCGGCCGGGTGGTCGATGCGGTGCGGGCCGCGGGCGGAGCCGCACCGTCGGCGGATCTCGATGCCATCAACCTGGCCCAGACCGTCCGCGACACCGAACAGGTCTACGTGCCGTCGCGCGCCCGGGCCGCGCCGCGCACGTCACCGCGCACCGCCCCGCGCCTGCGCCCCACCACCACGGTCGCGGCTGCCGTGCCGCAGTCACCGCCCGCCGCCGGCACATCGGGCGCGGTGTCGGGTGCGCGCACGGTGAACATCAACCAGGCAACGGCATCCGAGCTCGAGGACCTGCCCGGGGTCGGCCAGGTCACCGCGCGGCGCATCATCGCCTGGCGCCAGACCAAGGGGCCGTTCGCCTCGCCCGAGGACCTCATGAAGGTCGAGGGCATCGGCCCGGCCAAGTTCGCCGCGATGAAGCCGTTCGTCAGCGTGTGATCACAGCACGCCGAGCGCGAGCGCAGCGAGAAGCACGGAACCCACCGCGCCGAGCCACAACCCCGCACCGAGCACCAGGAACTCCCTCGTCCACTCCCGCCACCCCGCGACCGCGCGCCGTGTCACGCGTGCGGCAACCATCTGCCCGAGGAACCACCACACCAGCAGGCTCGCACCGGCGGCAAGGGCCACGCGCACGGTGCCGTTGGCGGCGGGGATGCCGGCCACAGGCATCAGGGGGAACGCGGCCACCATCGCAACGAACGACACGGCCCCGCCGAGGGCCCCGCCGATGACCATCCGGGCCAGCCAACCGACGACCAGTATCGACAGCGACACAGCGACACCGGTCAGTCCGCCGCGCGCCCGCACCGAACGGCGGGTGGCGGCTATTCCGCCGGGGAAGGACTCACGCGGGGTGTCACGTCGCGTGGGCATCCCCCGATCGTACGGTGACGGGCACGGTCCGCTGCGTCATCGGCGCGGCACCGTCGCATGTGCCGCCGTGCTGTGGGCGGGTGCGCACGCGGGCAAGTGGTGGAATGCCGGTCGTGCGGGGCTGGTGGCCGCGTTGCTCATTGCTGCGGTGGGCATCGTCCGCGGGCGGCGAACTGTCGTCCTGCTCGCGGTCGGTGTGTTCGGTGCGTCGTGGGCGTCGCTCTCGTGGTCCGTCGCCCCGGTGGAGACCGGCGACTGCGGGGGCACGGTGCGACTCGTGGATGACCCTCGTCCCGCAGGCCGGGGCACTGCGGTCGTGGTTTCGCTGGACGGCGTGCGGGTGCGGGCACTCGCGCACGGCCCGGCGGCGTGGCGACTTGCCGGCCTGTCGGCCGGTGACACGGTGGATGTGTCCGGAGAGTGCGCACCGTCCGGCACGTATGCCGACAGGGACAGGGTGAACCACGTGCTGGGGGTGATGAAGGTTGCGAGAACGGGGGAGTCGCGGCCGGCGGCGTCACCCGCGCACCGCGCGGCGAACCGCGTGCGTGACGCGGTTGCCCGGGGCGTGCGCCGCATGGACGCCGATGACAGGGCTCTCTTCATGGGGCTCGTGATCGGGGACGACAGGGAGCAGCCCCGCGCCATGGTCGATGACTTCCGCGCCAGCGGACTGTCGCACCTGTGCAGCGTGTCCGGGCAGAACGTCGCGTACGTGCTGGCACTGTGCGGACCGTTCCTGCGCCGCCTGCGGCCCGCACCGCGTCTGCTGTGCACGCTCGCGGTGATCGGGTGGTTCGTGGTGCTGACGAGGGCGGAGCCGTCGGTGCTGCGGGCCGCGATGATGGCGGCAGTCATCGCGGTCAACTTCCACCGGGGCAGCCCACGAAACGCCCGCGACGTGCTCGCCGTGTCCGTCCTCGTCCTCCTGCTCGTGGACCCGATGCTCGCCCACAGCGTGGGCTTCGCGTTGTCCACGGGCGCAACGGCCGGTCTCGCGTGGCTGTCGCGCCCGCTGGGGGAGCGGGCAGGCCTGCCGGGGGTGCTCGCCGCCACGGTCGCCGCACAGGCGGGCACGCTCCCGGTGACGCTGCTGGTGTTCGGGCGGATCTCCCTCGTGTCGTTGCTCGCGAACCCGCTGGCCGTTCCCGTGGCCGGCATCGTCATGCTCGCCGGCATCCCGCTGGCCGCCATCTCCGCGATCATGCCGGATCCCGTTGCCCGGCTCGTCGGTCTCGGCATCACCGTTCCCGTGCGGTTCGTCGCCGGGGTGGCCCGGGTCTGTGCGGCCATCGAGCCGCACGGGATCGCGTCGTTCGCCGGGTGGGCCGCGGTCTCCGTCGTCGCGGCACTGTGGGTGCGGCGACACCGGGCTGTGGCAGGGTAGGGGAATGACGGCGTACGTGGTGTCGGGTGACGAGTCCCTCATCGGTCTCGAGCTCACGTCGCTCGTGGACCGTCTCGTCGGGGACAACGACCGCACGATGATGGTCGAGGATTTCGATCTCGCCGACGAGGGAACTCAGGCCGGCAACATCGCCGATGCACTCGGCACGGTTCCACTGTTCACCGAGCGGCGCATCGTGGTGCTGCGCAACGTGAACGCAGCCCCCGCGGAACTGCTCGACCTGGTGGTCACCGCCGTCGCCGGCAGGGTCGACGAGGTCGACGTGGTCGCCACCGTCACGGGCCGGCAGCCGAAGGCGTTCGCCGACGTCATGAAGAAGGCCTCCGCAGAGACCATCGGGGCGAGCGTCGGCACCAGGCAGGACGACCGCATCCAGTGGGTCGAGGTGCACTTCGTCGAGGCGGGGCTCACCTACGCGCCCGACGTCCCGCGGATGGTCGCCAACTGGCTCGGCGGTGACCAGGCCAGACTTGCAGGGCTCATCCAGACCCTGCTGTCCACGTACGGGGAGAACGCACGGCTCGTGCGGTCCGATGTCGAGGTGTTCCTCGGCCAGGCGGGCAGCGTGGCGCCGTGGGACCTCACCGACGCCATCGACCGCGGCGACACCCCCGGTGCCCTCGTGATGCTGCACCGCTTTCTCGGCGACGGCGACACCCACCCGCTGCAGGTGCTCGCGCTGCTCGCCAACCGGTACGCCCAGATGATGAAGCTCGACGGTCGCGGGGTCCGCAGTGCGGCCGATGCCGTGGCCCTGCTCGGCGGCAAGGAGTTCACCGCGCGGAAGGTGCTCGAGCAGTACCAGCGTCTCGGCAGCAGCGGCGTGGCCCGTGCCATGTCGCACCTGGCGGCGGCCGACGTGGATCTTCGCGGCGGAAAAGAGTGGCCCGACGTCCTGGTGATGGAGGTGCTGGTGGGCAGGTTGTGCCAGTTGGTGCCGGCACGGGGCGGAAGGGTTACTTCGCGGCGAGCTTCTTCATGAGGCGCGACTTGCGGCGGGCGGCGGCGTTGGGGTGGATGATCCCCTTCGAGGCGGCCATGTCGAGGCGCTTCACGGCGAGACGGAGGCTGACATCGGCGTCGGCGGAGCCGGCGGCCTGCTCCGCGTTCTTCACGCGGGTGCGCAGCTCACTCTTGACCGCCTTGTTGCGGTCGGCACGCTTCGCGTTGGTGAGGATGCGCTTCTTCTGGCTCTTGATGTTTGCCACGGTTGGCAAGGCTAGCGGTGGCTGCCCCCCGCCCCAACCAGCCGTCCGGTGAACTGCCATCCCGTGGATGCGTCCGGACCCCCCAACGGGCACCGCGGATAGAGTCGGGGAGCCCATGGACCTCGCCAAAATCCGCAATTTCTCGATCATTGCCCACATCGATCACGGCAAGTCCACCCTGTCCGACCGCATCCTCGAGCTGACGGGTGCCGTGGAGGCGCGGGACATGAAGGCCCAGTACCTCGACTCCATGGACCTCGAGCGCGAGCGGGGCATCACCATCAAGGCCCAGAACGTGCGGGTCGACTGGAAGGGCCACACCTACCACCTCATCGACACTCCGGGGCACGTCGACTTCGGGTACGAGGTCAGCAGGTCGCTCGCCGCGTGCGAGGGCGTGGTGCTGGTGGTCGATGCCGCGCAGGGCATCGAGGCACAGACCCTCGCCAACTGTTATCTCGCACTGGAGCACGACCTCGAGATTGTCGCGGCACTGAACAAGATCGACCTGCCCGCCGCGGAACCCGACCGCTATGCCGCCGAGATCGAGAACATCCTCGGCATCCCCGCCGGGGAGATCCTGCGCATCTCGGCGAAGACCGGCGAGGGAGTGCCCGAGCTGCTCGACGCCATCGCGGAGCGCATCCCGGCACCCACGGGGGATGCCGACGCCGAGCTGCAGGCGCTCATCTTCGACTCCCAGTTCGACCAGTACCGCGGTGTCGTGTCCAGCGTGCGCGTCATGAACGGCCGTCTCACCGCCGGCTCCCGTCTCTACTTCATGCAGGCCCGCGCCACCCATGACGCCATCGAGATCGGGGCACGCCGGCCCGCGAACACCCCGGTGGCCGAGCTCGGCCCGGGCGAGGTCGGCTACCTGATCGCGGGCATCAAGGACGTGGCCGAGGCGCGCAGCGGCGAGACCGTCACCGTGCTGAACCGACAGGCGGCCGAGCCGCTGCCCGGGTACCGCGACCCGAAGGCCATGGTCTTCTGCGGGCTGTACCCCATCGACGGGGACGACTTCGAGAACCTGCGCGAGAGCCTCGAGAAGCTGAAGCTCAACGACGCGTCCGTCACCTACGAGCCCGAGTCGTCCGGCGCGCTCGGCTTCGGTTTCCGCTGCGGGTTCCTCGGCCTTCTCCACATGGAGATCGTGAAGGAGCGCCTGGAGCGCGAGTTCAACCTGGCCCTCATCGCCACCGCGCCGTCAGTGGCATACCGCGTCACGCGCACCGACGGAGACGTCATCACGGTGGACAACCCCGCCGATCTCCCGCCCACGCAGAACATCGACTTCATCGAGGAACCGTTCTTCCGCGTCAGCATCGTCACGCCGAAGGAGTACACCGGCACGCTCATGGACCTGTGCCAGTCGCGCCGCGGTGACATGGTGAAGCTGGAGTATCTCTCCCCCGAGCGCGTGGAGCTGCACTACCTCATCCCGCTCGCCGAGGTGGTGGTGGACTTCTTCGACCAGATGAAGAGCCGCACACAGGGTTACGCAAGCCTCGACTACGAGCTCGACGGCTACCGCCGGTCCGACCTCGTCCGTGTGGACCTGCTGCTGAACGGCATCCCCGCCGATGCGTTCAGCACCATCGTGCACCGCGAGCGCTCCTTCGACTACGGCAGGCGGATGTGCGAGAAGCTGAAGGAGCTGATCCCGCGCCAGATGTTCGACGTGCCCATCCAGGCGGCCATCGGCGGCAAGGTCATCGCCCGCGAGACCGTCAAGGCGAAGCGCAAGGACGTGCTCGCCAAGTGCTACGGCGGTGACATCACGAGGAAGCGCAAGCTGCTCGAGAAGCAGAAGGAAGGCAAGAAGAAGATGAAGGCGATCGGCCGGGTCGAGGTGCCCGGTGATGTCTTCATCAGCGCCCTGAAGCTGGACGACTGATGACGGGCCAGGCCACGAAGTCGAACCCGTTCCGGTCGCTGCGCCACCGGAACGTCCGCGTCTACCTCTTCGGCCTGCTCCTCTCCAACGTCGGCACGTGGCTGCAGTTCACCGCCACGTCGCTCCTCATCTACCGCATCAACAACCGTGCCACCGACGCCGGCCTGAACACGATGTTCCAGTTCCTGCCGATGCTCCTGCTCGGAGCGTGGGCGGGCGGTTTCGCCGACCGGCACGACCGCCGCACCGTGACCATCTGGACGCAGTCCGCACTTGCGGTCCAGGCGGTGCTCCTGGCGGCCGCCGACTTCGGCGGGTTCATCTCGCTGCCCGTCGTCTACTCGCTGTCGTTGCTGCTCGGCATCGCGAACGCAATCGACAATCCCTCCCGCCGGGGGCTGGTCACGGAACTCGTGCAGCCCGAGGACATCCCGAACGCCATGTCGCTGAACACCACGGTGATGACGGGGTCGCGCATCTTCGGGCCCGCGCTCGCCGCCGCGCTCATCGGGCCGCTCGGCACGGCGTGGTTGTTCGCGCTGAACGCGGTGTCGTACCTTGCCGTGCTCGCGTCGCTCCTGCTCCTGCGCCGGGACGAGATGGTGCCCTCGCCTCCGGCTCCCCGCACGGGGAAGCCGGTCCGCGAGGCGCTCTCGTTCGTGTGGGGGGACAACCACCTGCGCTGGTCGTTCGTGGTGTTCGCCGTGGTCAGCACGTTCGCGTTCAACTACAGCGTGGTGCTCCCGAAGCTGTGCGACGTCCGTTGGGGGGAGGAGAACGGCTACCCGATCCTGCTCACCATGACCAGCATCGGTAGCATCTTCGGCGCGCTCGCCACCGCCCGGTTCACGCGCATCACGGTCTCCTGGTACGGCCTGCTCGTGGGCGTGTGCGGTCTGTCGTGCATCGCTCTCGCTTGGTCGCCCACGTTCCTCGTGGCGTGCGCCGTGTGCATGCCGCTCGGTTTCGGCGGAACGGGGCTGGTGGCGTCGATGACGGGCATCAGCCAGCAGAAGACCTCGCCCGAGATGCGCAGCCGCCTCCTCGCACTCCAGTCGGTTGCATTCCTCGGTTCCACCCCCATCGGGGGGCCGATCACGGGTCTCATCGGCGACAACATCGGGATCGAGTGGTCCCTCGCCTACGGCGGCATCATCGCGCTCGCGGTGCTCCCGTTGCTCCGCCGGGCCGCAACCCCGGCGGAGGGGAAGTGAACGCGGCCCGGCGGGGTTGCACCCTTCCATGAGCACATCGGTCTGGTGGATCCGCCGCGACATCCGCCTGGGGGACAACGGCGCGCTGCAGTCCGCCGCGGCGGCGGGCACCGTGGTGCCGTTGTTCGTCTGGGAGGACAACCTCCTCGCGGGCGCCGGGGTCTTCCGCCGGGCATTCCTTTTCGATGCGCTCGAGTCGCTCGATGACTCGGTCGGCCGCGCCCTCATCTACCGGGACGGTCCTGCCGTGACGGCGGTGCCGGAGTTCTGCCGGCTTGTCGGGGCGGACACGGTGCACATCACCGAGGACTTCGCCCCGTGGGGCAGGGCGCGCGATGCGGAGGTCGAGCGGGCGCTCGCCGCCTCCGGTGTGCGGCTGGTCCGGGCCGACACGCCCTACGTGATCGCGCCGGGCACGGTGCGCAAGGACGACGGGACGCCGCTCAAGGTGTTCACACCCTTCTACAAGCGGTGGCTCACGCACCGGTGGTCATCGTTCGGCGACGGGGCGGTCGAGTTCGCCGACCATCGCGACCTCTGCGCCGGCCCGCGCCGGAGGGAGGGCCTCCAGACCGCGTCGCCGGTGCCGGCCGGTGAGTCCGCGGCGTGGCGGCGGTTCGACGAGTGGTCGTCACGTGCGATGGACCGCTACAAGGACGACCGCAACAACCCTGCCCTCGACGGCACCTCGATGATGTCGCCCTACCTGAAGTTCGGCGTGGTCCACCCGCGGCAGCTTCTCGACCGGCTCGACGCGACCTCAGGCGCCGAGCACTTCCGCTCCGAGATCGCGTGGCGCGAGTTCTACGCGGACGTGCTGTTCCACCAGCCCCGCACGGCATGGGAGAACCTCCAGCCGAAGATGGACGCGATCAAGGTGGACACCGATGACGCCGCGCGGGAGCGGTTCGCCGTGTTCTGCCGCGGCGAGACCGGCTATCCGATCGTCGACGCGGGCATCCGTCAGATGCTCGCCACCGGCTGGATGCACAACAGGGTGCGCATGATCGTGGCGAGCTTCCTCGTGAAGGATCTCCACCTGCCGTGGCAGTGGGGTGCTCGGTTCTTCATGGAGCACCTCGTCGACGGTGACATCGCCTCGAACAACCACGGCTGGCAGTGGACGGCCGGAACGGGGACCGACGCCGCCCCGTACTTCCGCGTGTTCAACCCCACGTCGCAGGGCGCGAAGTTCGATCCCTCCGGCGACTACGTGCGCAGTTTCGTGCCCGAGCTGGCCGACGTGGACTCGAAGCACATCCACGACCCTTCCGGGCTCGGCCTGCTCGCGCCCGCGGGGTACCCGGCACCCATGGTGGACCACGCGGCGGAGCGCAACGAGGCCCTCGCGCGGTACAAGAAGGTGAGTGGTCAGTAGAATTCGCCCACCATGCTGGACGAACGCAAGACCGCCATCCTGCGCGCTGTCGTGCAGGAGTACGTGACCACCGGCCAGCCCGTGGGGTCCTCCCACGTTGCGCGCAACGCAGAGATCAAGGTCTCGTCCGCCACCGTCCGCAACGAGATGGCGATCCTCGAGCAGGAGGGCTACCTTGCCCAGCCCCACACCTCGGCGGGGCGCATCCCCACCGACAAGGGCTACCGCCTGTTCGTCGACGCCATCGCCCCCGACGGCATGCTCGACCCGGGCGACGCCTCGCGGGTGGGGGAGTTCTTCAACGCGGCCCACGGCCGTCTCGACGACCTCCTGCGCCAGACCACCAACCTTCTCGCCAACATCACCCGCCACACGGCACTCGTCGTCGGGCCCGAGGTGGAGACCATCACGGTCCGCGACGTCTACATCAGCAGGGGCGGTGACCGCTCGGCGACGGTGGTGGTGTTCCTCTCCAACCACGCAGTCGAGAACGACACCATCCAGGTGTCCGACGACATCACCGATGACCACATCGCCCGCGCCACCGCGCACCTGCGTCACGTGCTTCAGGGGAAGTCACTGGCCGAGGCCGGCACAGTCACGTCCACAAACGATGCCCACGTCGACGCGGTCTGCTTCGCCACGATGAACGCGCTGTCCCGGCACCGCAAGGACAAGCCGGTGTTCGTGGGGGGTGCCGCCTCCCTCGCGAGCGCGTTCGACGCCGTCGACGTGGTGCGCGACGTGCTCGCCACCATCGAGCAGCAGTTCGTGGTGGTCACCCTCATCCAGGACCTGCTCGACCGCGGGCTCTCCGTGGCGATCGGTGCCGAGCACGGGGTCGAGCCGCTCGCCGCGTGCTCGGTCATCGTGGCGCCCGTCGTCGCCGACGGCGACGTCGTCGGGTCGGTGGGCGTGCTCGGTCCCACCCGCATGAACTACCCGCAGGCCCTCGCCACCGTCGAGGTCGTGGGCGAGCAGCTGGGCCGCCGCATCTCGGAGACGGGTTCGTGACGGACGATTTCTACGGACTCCTCGGTGTCGATCGCTCGGCCGACGCGGAGACCATCAAGAAGGCGTACCGCCGGAAGGCGCGCGAGCTGCACCCCGACGCGAACCCCGGTGACCCCACCGCCGAGGACAGGTTCAAGGAGGTCTCCCGCGCCTACGAGGTGCTGTCCGACCCCGAATCCCGCGCCCGCTACGACCGCTTCGGCGAGGCGGGTCTCGGCGGCGGCGGGGGAATGGGCGATCCGTTCGGTGGCGGCGGACTCGGTGACATCTTCGAGGCGTTCTTCGGTGGCTCACCCTTCGGTGGCCGGGGCCAGTCCGGCCCGCCGCGCGGCGGCGACGCCGAGATAGCGGCAACCATCACGCTCGAGCAGGTGTGGTCGGGTGCGGCCGTGTCGGTCGATGTCGACGGTGCGGTGCCGTGCGAGGACTGCTCGGGCACGGGTGCAGGGTCCGGCACACAGCCGGTCACGTGCTCCGATTGCTCGGGCACCGGCCAGGTGCGCCGCGTGCGCCAGAGCATGCTCGGCCAGATGGTCACCAGCGGGCCATGCACGCGCTGCTCCGGGATGGGCCAGGTCATCGTGACGCCCTGCACCACGTGCCGCGGTGACGGCCGCGTGCGCGGCCGTCGCACGCACAACATCGACGTTCCGGCCGGCATCCGCAGCGGGCAGACTCTGCGGCTCACTGGCCGCGGCGACGCGGGACCGCGCGGCGGTGCCCCAGGGGACCTGTATGTGCACATCAGGGTGCGCGACCACGAGATGTTCGAGCGCGAGGACGACGACCTCGTCGCGTACCTCCCGCTCTCGGTCTCACAGGCCGCGCTCGGCACGCACGTGGTGCTCGAGGCATTCGACGGCGAGCTGGATCTTGTGATCCCCGCCGGCACGCAGCACGGGCGCGAGTTCGTCGCCCGCGGGCGTGGGTTGCCGCACCTGCAGGGCCGCGGCGCAGGCCACCTCAGGGTGCGGGTGCGGGTGGTGGTGCCGACCGACCTCACCGAGGAGTCGGAGTCGCTTCTGCGCCGCCTTGCCGAGCTGAACAACGAGCAGGTGGCGCCGGCGGACAAGGGCTTGTTCGCCAGGATCAAGTCGGCGTTCTCGTGAGGGAGTTCCTCCGCTCGACGAGCGCCCACGTGTTCGTTGACGACATCACGAGCCCCGTCCTGTCCGCCGACGATGCGCACCATCTCTCCCGCGTGCTGCGCCTGCGCGACGGCGAGAAAGTGTCCGTCTGCGACGGGGCAGGGTCATGGCTCCTCGCGGAATGGCGCGGAGCGGAACTGCTGCCCGCCGGTGAAGCTGTCCTCGACCCCGCACCGGCCGACGTCACCGTCGCGTTCGTGCCCGTGAAGGGGGACAGGTGCGACGCCGCCGTGGAGAAGATGGTGGAGATCGGCGTCACCGGGATCGTCGTCCTCGCCCCTACTGAACACAGCGTGGTGCGGTGGGACGGCGCGAAGGCAGCCGCGAACGTGGCCAGGTACTCGCGCATCGCGCGGGCCGCATCCGCGCAGAGCCGTCGCACGCACCTGCCGTCGGTGACGGGACCGGTGCCGCTGTCCGAAATGGTGGGGCGCGACGGAGTCGCCATGGCCGAACCCGGCGGGGATCCCTCGCTCGACGGGGTCACCACGCTCCTCGTCGGTCCGGAGGGCGGTTTCAGCCCCGCCGAGGTGTCCTCGGCCCGCCGGACGGTGGGTCTCGGGACCGGCATCCTGCGGGCTGACACCGCGGCCGTGGTGGCGGCCACGCTGCTGGTCGCACACCCGCGGCGGTGAATGCACCACACTGTGTGGTGACATGCCTCAGTATTCCGACGACGAACTCCTCCGCGACTCCCCGTACACGCGCCTCGTCGGCGAGCGGCTGCGCCGCATCCGCCAGCAGAAGCAGTGGTCCCTCTCCGACGTCGAGACGAACAGCGACCAGGAGTTCAAGGCGTCCGTCCTCGGTGCGTACGAACGCGGGGAGCGTGCCATCTCCGTGCCGCGCCTCGAGCGGCTCGCGCGCTTCTACGGGGTGGGCATCGATCAACTCCTGCCGCGCGACCAGCAGCGCGCCGCGGACACGGGGGACGCATCCGCCGCGCCGAAGAAGCTGCGCATCGACGTGGCGAAACTCTCCGGCATGTCCGGCCCGCAGTTCGAGATGCTGGAGCGGTTCCTGCGAATGATCCAGGTGCAGCGCCAGGACTTCAACGGCAAGGTCATCACGGTCCGCGCCCACGACACGCGGGCGATCGCGGTGATGCTGGACGTGCCCGTGGACCAGGTGGGGGAGAGTCTCGCCGACCTCGGGCTGCTCTTCGTGCCGCCGGCCTCATAGCCTCGTGCCATGGCCGACTTCGGCGTCTACGTCCACATCCCGTTCTGCGCCAGCCGCTGCGATTACTGCGCGTTCGCCACGTGGACCGACCGCGGGCACATCGTGGACGAGTATGTCGACGCGATAGTCGTGGACATCGGGCACAAGGTTGCCGCCGGGATGCCCCCCGCCGACACCGTATTCCTGGGCGGCGGCACGCCGACACTGATCGACCCGGCCCACATCACGCGCATCCTCGCCGCCGTGCCGGTGTCGGCGGGCGCGGAGGTGAGCGTGGAGTGCAACCCCGACAACGTGACCGGCCCGATGATGGAGACCTTCGCGGCCGCCGGCGTCAACCGTGTGAGCATCGGCGTGCAGTCAATGGTCACCCATGTCCTCGCGTCCCTCGGGCGCACCCACGACCAGGAGAACGTGGCGCGGGCGGTGGCTCATGCGCGCTCCGCCGGCATCCGGAAGGTGAACCTCGACCTCATCTACGGCGCGGTCGGGGAATCGCTCGACGACTGGCGGGTCACCTTGCTGGCGGCGCTCGAGATGTCGCCCACCCACGTGTCCGCCTACGGGCTCACCGTGGAGCCCGGCACCCCGCTCGCCGCCGACCCCTCCCGTCATCCCGATGACGATGAACAGGCCGACAAGTACATCGTCGCGGACCAGATGCTCACGGCGGCGGGGCTGGCGAACTACGAGATCTCCAACTGGGCGGTGCCCGGAGACGAGTGCCGTCACAACAGGGTGTACTGGGACCAGGGCAACTACGAGGGGTTCGGGTGCGCGGCCCACTCGCACCGCGACGGCCGGCGGTGGTGGAACGTGCGCACGCCCGACCGTTACGTGGAACTGGTCCGCTCGGGTGATTCGGTGGTTGCCGCCGACGAGGTGCTGGACGCCGAGACACGGTCGTTCGAGAGACTGGAGCTGTCCCTGCGCACGTCGCGCGGTGTGCCGGTGGACTCTCTCGACCTGTCGGCCGCGGAGATGGAGGGCCTCGTCGAGGTGCGCGACGGCAACGCGGTGCTGACCCGGGCCGGACGGCTGCTCGCGAACGAGATCAGCACGCGGTTGATCACAGGCGACTGAGCGCCGGGCTCACTCGTCCCAGTAGCTGTCGTCCTCGTCGATGCGTGCCGATCTCCACGATCCGAGGACCCTGTTTCGCGGACTCCGTCCGTTGTTCGGCGATGCGGTGGATCCGGGTCGCGGGGACCCCGTGGCGGAGTCGGGCACCGGCTGGTAGCCTTCGTGTTCCCTGCAAGGGCGCGTAGCTCAGTTGGTTAGAGCGCTACCATGACACGGTAGAGGTCCCGGGTTCGAGTCCCGTCGTGCCCACCATGATCCGTCGGGTCGTCCCAGCCGGCACGTTGCCCGTGCTGCACGACACGGTGTTCCTCCAGCCCCACACCGACGACGCCGTCCTGTCCTCTTTCGCGTTGCTGTCCCGCGCGGCGCGGTGCACCGTGGTCAGCGTGTTCTCGGGCGTGCCGGCGGAGGGCGTGCGGCCGGTGCCGGGCGGGACGGTTCCCCCGGGAATGACCCCCCGTGACTACATGCGCAACCGACGGGCGGAAGATGAGGCGGTGCTGCGGGCGCTCGGAGCTGACTCCGTCCACCTCGATTTCCTCGAGCTGCAGTTCCGTGACGACCCGGACGAGAGCGGCTTGGTGGACCAGATCTCACAGATTCTCCGCGGGACACTGGCACCGTCGGTGCGCACGGTGGTGTGCCCGGTCGGCATCGGGGGCAACCCGAACCATTCGCAGACCGCTGCGGCTCTCGCGCGTGTCGCGGCCGACCGCGGCATCGACACCGTGTGGTGCGCCGACTACCCGTACGCCGCACTCCCGCAGTGGCCGGATTGGATCGACGGACACGGAGCGATGCCGCCGCACTGGGGGGAGATGCTCGCCGTCGCGGGGGACAACATCGAGTGCACCGTCGTGCTCCTCGACGAAGATCTGCAGGGGGCGAAGGCGACGTCGTTCGCCGGGTACGCGAGCCAGGTGGACGCCACGGACAGGGGCGGGGAGCGCGCTGTCACCGATCCGTCGCGCATCCGGGCCGAGGTGTACTTCGCCCGGCCGGGTCTGCTCGGCTGACGTCAACTCGTCGCGCACGCGTGCTCGGGTACGGTTGACACATGGAATCGCTCGCGATGCTCGTCGTGATCATCATGCTCGGCATCATCGGGTGCGGTCTCGTGGCACTCGTGATCGCGCTCAAGTCACCGGAGAAGACGTGGGCCCGCGCAGTCGCCACCGCGGCGGCCGTGCCCGCGGTGGCCGCGGGCGGGTGGCTCGCCTTTCTCGAGGTGGGCATCGGTGCACGTGTCGTCGGGGCTCTCGTGATGGCGGCCGGTCTGCTGGCGGTCCTGCGCACCTGGCGCCGGCGCTGAGGTCCACTTGGCCGTCCTGCTTGCCCTGCTGACGGCGTGCGTCTACGGGACCGCCGACTACCTCGGTGGCCATGCCACCAAGCGGGTGCCTGCCCTCGTGGTCACGTTCGTCGGGCAGCTGTTCGGGTTGGCGGTGCTGGGCGTCGCAGCGTGGACGTCGGGGATTCCCGCGCCTGTCGCCGCCGACTGGGGGTGGAGCGCCCTCGCAGGTCTTGCCGGGTCGACCGGGCTTCTCGCCTTCTATTCCGCGATGAGCAGCGGGCACATGACGGTGGTCGCCCCCGTCACTGCGGTCACGAACGCGGCGATCCCGGTAATCGTGGGGTTCGCCATCGGGGAGCGGCCGGGAGTGCTGGCGCTTGTCGGGATTCCCCTCGCACTCGTCGCGGTCGCACTCGTGAGCGACGTTCTCGGGCCCGACCACCGGCGAGCCCCCGCGCGCGTCGTCGCTCTGGGGGCTCTCGGCGGTGCCATGTTCGGGCTGATCCTGGTGTTCCTGCACCAGACGAGCGACGGGAGCGGGGTGTGGCCGGTGCTCATCATGCGGTTCGTGTCGACTCCGTGGATGCTGATTCTCATCGCGGCCCGCCGGCCCTCCTTCGCGGGGGTGACACGTGACAAGTGGCTGATCGTCGGCTCGGGGATCCTCGACAGCCTTGCGAACTGGTTCTACGTGCTCGCGGTGCGCGAGGGCCTGCTCTCGGTCGTGTCGGTGATTGTCACCCTGTACCCCGCCACGACAATGGCACTCGCCGTCACCCTCGACCGCGAGAAGGTGCACCGGCCGCAACTGGCCGGTATCGCCCTCGCCGCCGCCGCACTTGTCCTCATCACGCTCGCGTGATCAGGATTTCCGCGCGTCGTCCACGACCTTCGTCGACTCGCGCGACGCGCCCTTGAAGATCCCCTTCGCCATGAGTGATGTCTCGGACTTGCGGCGCATCTCGTAGATCTCGGCCCGGATCCCGTGCACTTCGGGGTCGTCCGGTGCGGCCCACCCCGCGAAGTCGGCCAGGTGGCATGCGAGACGCAGTTCCCCCGCAGTCGCCAGTTCGCGCGCGCGGCGGATGAGCACGTCGGCACCCCCTGCCAGGTGCGCGACCTCGGTGCCCACGGCGGCGTCCCGTGCGGGCTTCAGGCGCGACGCGGCGCCGTCCCACCAACCACCGAACTGGCGCCACACGCCGCGCACCACGAACTCGGGTTCGTCGTAGAGGGGCCTCAGGTACGGGCGGGCGAGCGTGTCGGCGGGGACCTTCACCGTGTGCACGATCTCGTCGAGCGTGGCCCCGGCGTTCATCATCCCGAGCACCTCCCGCACCAGGTTCTCGAGCGCACTCGCGATCTCGTCGAGAACGCGTGCGATGCGCTCCTTGCCGGCGATGGGCAGGCCGTGCGCGGGGAGGAGCAACTCGGGTTCCTTGGCCATGATCCGTCGCAGGGTTGCCGCCCACTCGATCGGCCAGCGTTGCACCTTCTGCGGGTTGCCCGCGTTCGGGAAGTTCCAGATGACGAAGTCACCGGTTGCGACCCATTTCTTCTCGGGGAACCAGGACCACAGGTGGTCGTCGGTCTCGCCCTTGCCGTGGTGGTATTCGACGACCGTTCCGCCGATGGTGTCGGAGAGGAAGTCGCCGACCGTCTCGGTCACGTCCGCCGTGTCGGGCGGCAGGAAGAACGGGAGCTGGCCGCCGCCCGAGGCGGGACGCAGGTCGTTCGTCATCCCCAGGTCGTCGCGCACGCCGCCGAACTGCCGCGCGTTGATCAGCCGGTTCCACTGGTCGGTCGTGCGGTACCGGTCGAAACGCCGCTGGACGTTCTCGTGGCCGACGACGCGCAACGGTGCGTGGCCGTTCGCCACGTTGTGGGCGGCGAACGCCCCACTGCCGCCCACGTGGTCGATGTGGCCGTGGGTGTAGACGAGCGTGTGGATCCGGCCCGGGCGCCACTTGTTCAGTTCACCCACTATCGGGGCGCCGGTGTTGTAGTGGCTGGCGTCGAAGCAGACGAGTCCCTCGCCCGAGTCCCACGCCACCGTGTGGCTGAACGACTCCACCATGGCCAGCCCGTCTGCCACCTCCGAGAGTTCGCCCGTGGTGCGGTTCACCGGCTGGTCCGCCACACCCGAGTCAATGACGCGTTGCGACAGTCCGAGAAGATCCGCCATGTTCATGCCCCCTTGTTCCCTGCACCCCGTCCGGCGTGGTGCTGTGTTTCCCGCACCCCGCCCGGCGTGGTGCTGTGCTCGTCCTCTGTCAGCCCTTGGCGAGACCGAGCACCCGTTCGCCCAGGATGTTGCGCATCACGTTCGACGTCCCACCCATGATGGTGTACCCGGGGCCGTACAGGAAGTCCTTGGTGTAGTCGCCCTGCACCATCATCTCGGCGCCCAGCACCCGCGAGGCGAACTGGGCGACCTTCTGCTCGTGTTCGGTGCAGAAGCACTTGGTGGCGGCAGAGAACCCGGCGGGAGCCTGGCGCATGACCTCGCGCATCACCAGCACCCGGCCGACGAAATAGCCGATCTCCAGGTCGGCGATCTCCTGGCGGATGACGGGATTGCACGTGTCGGCCTTGCTGCGCGCGTACGAGTAGAGCGCGTAGTTCGACATGAGCCGGTCGATGCCGCCCCGCTCGTGCTCGAGCTGGCGCATGGTCTGGCCGAAGGCGCCGCCCTGCTGGCCGACCAGGTTGGACTTCGGCACGCGCGCGTCGGTGAAGAACACCTCGCAGAAGTGCTGGTTGGTGGTCATGTCGGTGATGCGCCGGATCTCGATGCCGGGTGTGTCCATGGGGACGATGATCTCGCTGATGCCCGCGTGGGGCGGCCCGTCGTGCGACGTGCGGCAGATGAGGTAGCAGTAGTCGGCGTCGGCGCCGAAACTGGTCCAGATCTTCTGGCCGTTTATCACCCATTCGTCCCCGTCGTCGCGGGCGGAGGTCTTGAGCGAGGCGAGGTCGCTTCCGGAGTTGGGCTCGCTCATGCCGATGCACCACGTGGTCTCGCCGGAGAGGATCCGCGGCAGGAACTCGTCCTGCTGCGCCTTCGTGCCGTACTGGATGAGCGCGGGACCCATCTGGCGGTCGCCGAACCAGCTGGCCGCGATCGGTGCGCCGGCCTTGATCATCTCCTCGGCCACGATGACGCGGTCGATGGCGGGTCTGTTGCCGCCGCCGAACTCCTTCGGCCAGGCCATGCCCAGGTAGCCGTGCGCGGCCAACTCGCGGGAGAACTCCTTCGAGTAGCCGTTCATCCAGCAGTCGTTGAACCGGCCGTACTTGCGCACTCCCTCGGCGGCAACCCGTGCGGCCTCGACGCGCAGGGCTCGCTGTTCGGGGGTCCAGTCGAAGTCCATCGGCGCCAATTTACGGCCCGTGGATGCCTGCCACGCTATTGTGTACAAGTCTGATACAAGTGAATTCAGGCTCTTCGAAAGGTGCTTGCCGTGGCAAAGATCAAGGTTGACAATCCGGTCGTCGAACTCGACGGTGACGAGATGACCCGCATCATCTGGCAGTTCATCAAGGACCGCCTGATCCTGCCGTACCTCGACGTGAACCTCGAGTACTACGACCTCGGCATGGAGCACCGCGACGCCACCGACGACCAGGTCACCATCGACGCCGCGAACGCGATCCTGAAGCACGGCGTGGGTGTGAAGTGCGCCACCATCACCCCCGACGAGGCCCGCGTCGAGGAGTTCAAGCTGAAGAAGATGTGGAAGTCGCCGAACGGCACGATCCGCAACATCCTCGGCGGCGTCGTGTTCCGTGAGCCGATCATCTGCAGCAACATTCCGCGTCTCGTGCCCGGCTGGACCAAGCCGATCGTCATCGGCCGTCACGCCCACGGCGACCAGTACAAGGCCACCGACTTCAAGGTGCCCGGTGCCGGCACCGTCACCATCACCTACACGCCCGCCGACGGCAGCAAGCCCGTCGAAATGGAAGTCGCCAAGTTCGGCAAGGACGGCGGCGTCACCATGGGCATGTACAACTTCAACGACTCCATCCGCGACTTCGCGCGCGCGTCGTTCCGCTACGGCCTGGCGCGCAACTACCCGGTGTACATGAGCACCAAGAACACCATCCTCAAGGCCTACGACGGCCAGTTCAAGGACCTCTTCCAGGAGGTGTTCGACGCCGAGTTCAAGGCCGACTTCGACAAGGCCGGTCTCACGTACGAGCACCGACTCATCGATGACATGGTGGCCTGCGCCATGAAGTGGGAGGGCGGCTACGTCTGGGCGTGCAAGAACTACGACGGAGACGTCCAGTCCGACACCGTCGCCCAGGGCTACGGCTCGCTCGGTCTCATGACCTCCGTGCTCATGACGCCGGACGGGCGCACCGTCGAGGCCGAGGCCGCCCACGGCACTGTCACCCGCCACTACCGCGAGCACCAGAAGGGCAACAAGACCTCCACCAACCCGATCGCGTCCGTCTACGCGTGGACCGGCGGCCTCAAGCACCGCGGCAAGCTCGACAACAATCCGGCGCTCATCGGGTTCGCAGAGAACCTCGAGCGCGTCTGCGTGGAGAGCGTGGAGGGCGGCGAGATGACGAAGGACCTCTCCATCCTCATCTCGAAGGACACTCCCTGGTTGACGACGGAGGATTACCTCGCGGCGCTCGACCGCCGTCTCCAGCAGAAGATGGGCTGAACCCGGTGCGCGCCGTCGTCCTCCGCGAACACGGCGGGCCGGAGGTGCTCGTCATCACGGACTCCGCCGACCCCGCGCCGGCACCCGAGGAGGTGCTGGTGCGCGTTCACGCCACGGCGCTCAACCGGGCCGACCTGCTCCAGCGGATGGGGATGTACCCGAACCCTTTCCCCGCCGACGACGAGATCCCCGGCCTCGAGTTCGCCGGTGAGGTCATCGGCTGCGGCCCGCGGGTGACCATGTGGCGCCCGGGGGACAGGGTGATGGGCATCGTCTCTGGTGGTGCGTACGCCGAGAAGCTCGTCATCCACGAACGGCAGGCGATGGCGGTCCCCGACGGGATGACATGGACTGATGCCGCCGCGATACCCGAGGTGTTCATCACCGCATGGGACGCACTCGTCGTGCAGGGCGGGCTCACGTCGGGCCGCTGGGCCATGGTGCACGCCGGTGCGTCGGGGGTGGGCACCGCGGCCATCCAGATCTGCACGGCGATCGGTGCCCGTGTCATCGTCACGTGCTCGGCCGGCAAGGTCCAGGCCTGCCGGGACCTCGGCGCGGATGCCGTGGTCGACTACGGGTCGCAGGACTTCGTCGCCGAGGCACTCTCCGTCACGGGCGGCGCGGGCGTGGACGTCGTGCTCGACGTCATCGGCGGCGAGTACGTGGAGAAGAACGTCGCCGCGCTCGCGGTGAAGGGGCGCATCATCCAGGTGGGCGTGATGGCCGGCAAGCCATTGCCGTTCAACGTGGGGATGCTGCTCGGCAAGCGCGCCACCATCACCGGCACCGTGCTCCGGGCCAGGCCCACCGAGGAGAAGATCGCCATCAGCCGGCGGTTCGCGGCCGAGATGCTGCCGCTGTTCTCCACCGGCGCGATGCGGCCGGTGGTCGACTCGGTCCACCCGTTCGCGGACATCGCCGCCGCGCACGCGCGCATGGCGAGCAACGCGAACGTGGGCAAGATCGTGGTCAGCATCCCCTAGGGATGCACCTTCGGCTCAGCGCTGGGCGATGTCGACGTAGTTGCGCTCGCCCGGCCCGATGTACCACTGGCGGGGACGGCTGATCTTCTGTTCCTTGTCGCCCAGCAGTTCCTGCATGTGGGCCAGCCAGCCGACCGTGCGCGGGATGGCGAAGAGCACGGTGAACATGTCCACGGGGAAGCCGAGCGCCTGGTAGATCAGGCCGGAGTAGAAGTCCACGTTGGGGTACAGCTTGCGCGACTTGAAGTAGTCGTCATTCAGGGCGACCTCCTCCAGTTTCAGCGCGATGTCGAGCAGCGGGTTCTTGCCCGTCACCTCGAACACCTCGTAGGCGGTCTTCTTGATGATCGTGGCGCGCGGGTCGAAGTTCTTGTACACGCGGTGACCGAACCCCATGAGGCGGCCGGAGCCGTTCTTCACGTCCTCGATGAACGCGGGGACGTTCTCGATGGTGTCGATCTCGGCGAGCATCCGCACGACCGCCTCGTTGGCGCCGCCGTGGAGCGGGCCGTACAGGGCCGATGCCGCCGCCGCCGTGGCGGTGTACGGGTCGCTGTTGGCCGAGCTGACCACGCGCATCGCCGTGGTGCCGCAGTTCTGCTCGTGGTCGGCGTGGAGGATGAACAGGATGTCCATGGCCCGCGACAGCACGGGGTCGACCTTGTAGTCGTCACCGATGCG
>RFZO01000081.1 GCA_009920715.1 Actinomycetota bacterium
ACCGGGTCCGCGTGGTCGATGAACGCCTGCCGCCTGTCCCGGGCCTCCTTCTCGGTGTCGGCGCAGATCACGTGGGGATTGATGATGGTACGCACCGACTTGCCCATGGCAGCGGCCTCGTCCTTGATCTTCTTGTTGTGCGCGGCGAGAAGCCCGTACACGTCCGCGCCGGCAGGCCTGGTGATGAACATGAGGTCGCTGTGGTTGGCGGCGAACGCCATGCCGGCCCCGGAGGAACTGGCGTTCACGATGATCGGCCTGCCGAACCTCGGCTTGGGCGACACGAACCCCTTCTTCATCGAGTAGAACCGGCCGTCGAAGTCCACGTTGTCCGGTGACTCCCACAGTTGCTTCATCACTGACATCAGCTCGTCGGCCATCTCGTAGCGCAGGTCATGCTCGACGGGGTCGAGTCCGAACATCGCAAAGTCCTCCGGCTTGATGCCGGTCACCATGTTCATCCCCCAGCGACCGTTCGACATGTGGTCGAGGGTGGCCGCGTACTTGGCCAGGAGGAGAGGTGTCCATCCGTACAGCACGTGCACGGTCGAGATGAGGATGATGTTCTTCGTCAGTGCGGCGAGGCCCGCGGTGACGAGAAGCGGGTCCTGTGTGTTCTCGCGGAACCGCATCTCCCCGCCGAGACCGCCGGCGCCGTGCCACTGGGCGAGCCCGAACACGAGGTCGAAGCCCAGTTCCTCGGCGCGCACCGTGCACTCCGCGTTGTACTCGAACGTCCAGTCGGTGCCCCGCGGGTACAGCGACGGCGTCCATGCGCCGTTCTGCAGCGGGATGAACAGTCCGAGGATCATCTTGTTCCTCGCGGCGCGTTCCATCGGCGACAGCCCGTCGGACTCATCCACCTTCGCTGCAGTGCTCATCCGTGCCATGAATCCCCCCGGCAGTCGGTCAACCGAATTGAATCATGTCCTGCGGTGTGGCCCTGTGTCGCAAGGGAGAGCCCGCGGAAAACTTTTTCTGTCTACCATTCCCCCATGGGTGCCGGCGGTCCGCAGGAAAGCGAGGAGATGATCCTGCGGAGCGCGAGATGCGAGATCGAACGGGTCGGAATCCTCGGCCTGCGCGTCGCCGACGTGGCGAGCGGCGCGAACTCCTCCATCTCCCAGATCTACCGTCACTTCAAGAACAGGGACGGCCTGCTCGCGCGGGTGCTCGGCGACATGTACGACGAGTTCACGCTTGATGTCGTCCGCAACTACCTGGCCCGCCTGGAGGGAAAGAACCCGTTGACCGTTGATGCCGTGGTCGATGCGATTCCCCTCCAGTTCGGCGCGGGGTCGATGAGAAGCCAGGAACTGAGGCTCCAGGTGCTCGCGGTGTCAACCACCAACGAGGCACTGCGCCTGCGGCTCGAGAGATGCACCGCGTTGCTCGTTGCCGAATGGAACGCCGCCCTCGACTGGATCGAGTCGCGGATGGCCCCGGGAGAGTCACTCGACAGGCGGGTGTTCCTGATGGTCCTCGCCCTGCAGAATCCCTACTACCGCGCGCTTCTCGGGGAGCAGGGGTTCACCGAGGACGAGTACCGCGACTTCCTGCGCGAGAAGATGAGGGTCACACGCTGAGAGCTTGCGGCCGGACGCGGTGTCTCAGCCCGCACGCCACTCGAGCACGGTGAACGCGCCCAGACCTGCGGGATCGAGAAGCGCCTCGGACTCGCTCACGCGGCTGCGCATCCTCATGGCCGGAAGGGTCGGTGCGCCTGCGTTCTCGCGCCACACGCGGACGCCCTCGGCGACCAGGTCGTCTATCCCCCACCGTTGCAGGAACTGGGCCTGGCTGCGCACCGCGTCCGGCTCGCGCACGGCCGCCAGCTGGTCGATCATCACCTGTGCGGTGATGTCCTGGGTGCCGGGATCGCGCAGGTAGTGCCCCCCGCGCCCGTGACCGGCAACACGCCTCGCGCCAGCCGTCGTCGTGCACCCACAGCGAGAACGGCAGGTTGTCGAGCAGTTCGTTCGCGATGATCACGCCGTCACGGAGATCCGTCGGCATGGCTGCCACGGAATCGACGCCCTCCGGGTGCATCGCTCGCTGTGCCGCAGAGGTCTCCACCGCCACGTACCGCATCACCGACGAGCACGCGGGTGCCGCGGCGAGCACAGCGCGGGCGAGGGTGCCCGGGCCGGCGCCGGCATCGACCACGGTGAAGTCGGCCGGCCTGCCGAGGCGTTCCCACTCCACGTCGATCCATCTCGCGAGGACGGCACCGAACAACGGGCCCACCTCGGGGGACGTGATGAAGTCACCTCGCCGGCCTGCCCTGCCGGATGTCGCGTAGAAACCGTGCTCGCCGTAGAGCGCGAGTGACATGAACCCCTCGAAGGGGATGTCGCCGCCGGCCGCGGCGATCGCGGCCCGGATGTCGTCAGCCGCCGAGGGCACCGGTGAGACCGGCGAGGTCACCGAAGTGGATCACGAGGCCGGGCAGCACACCGAGGACCAAGGTCGAACCGCCGGTGATGGCGAGCGCCACGCCGATCGCGGAGGGCACCTTCACGGGCGATGTGTCCCCGTGCGGCGCGGGCTTCATCCACATCTCGCGCAGGACGTTGCCGTAGTAGCCGAACGCGACGACCGAGTTGACCGCACCGACGACCGCGAGCGCGTAGCTCCAGTTGGTGCCGGCCGAGATGAGGGCCTGGAACGCCGTGAACTTGCCGAACCAGCCGCCGAGCGGCGGGATGCCGGCGAGCGACGCCATGAAAATCGTCATCAGTGCGGCGAGGCCGGGTGCGTACCCGAAGAGACCGCCGTAGCTGGAGATCTCGCCGCTGCGCGTCTTGCGGGCGACGGCGATGACGATGCCGAAGACGCCGAGGTTCGTGGCCGCATAGAGCAACAGGTAAGTGACGACCGAGCGGAGGGCCGCCTGCTGCACGCCCTCGATGCCCGCCACGGCGAGCGGCATGAGGATGAAGCCGCCCTGGGCGACCGACGAGTACGCAAGCATGCGCACGATGTTGGTCTGGCGCAGCGCCATCACGTTGCCCACCGTCATGGTGAGCGCGGAGAGGATCCAGAACACCGGCTGCCACACCTCGTGGCTGCCGGGGACGGCGACGAACACCACGGTGACGAGCGCGACGAAACCGGCGGCCTTGGACGCCACGGAGAGGAACGCGGTGACCGGGGTGGGCGCACCCTCGTAGGTGTCGGGCGCCCAGGTGTGGAACGGGACGGCGGACACCTTGAAGGCGAAACCGACGACCACGAAGAGCACGGCGAGTGCCCGGATGGACGTGAGGTTCTCGCCGAGTGCGGTGCCGATGTCGGTGAGCTTCGTGGAGCCGGAGATGCCGTACAGCAGCGACATGCCGTACAGCATGACGGCCGACGCGAAGACACCGAGCAGGTAGTACTTGATGCCGGCCTCGTTGCTCTTCGGGTCTCGCTTGCGCCACGCCGCCATCATGTAGGCGGGGATGGAGAGGAACTCGAGCGCCACGAAGATGGACACCAGGTCGCGGCTGCTGGCCATCATGACCATGCCGAGGATGCTGGTGAGGAGGAGGAACCAGTACTCGCCCTCGTAGTAGTTGCCCTCGCGGATGTGGTCGGCCGAGATGAGGACGACCACGTAGCCGGCCAGGAGGAACAGGGCCTTCAGCACCAGGCTGAAGTCGTCGACCACGTACCGGCCGTCGAACATGGAGCGTGCACCCTCGGTCCCGAGGGCGACGGTGAGCACGGGGATGAACGCACCGAGCAGGGTGAAGCTGGCGACCGGCGTGAGAACCCACTTCTTCGCGTCACTGAGGAAGAGGTCGAGCAGCAGCAGCAGCACGAGACCGCCGGCGAGGACCATCTCGGGCGCGATCGCGTGGTAGTCGACGACCGGTGCCGACCAGCCCGCAGCGAGGAGTGCGTTCAACACGTGATCAGCTCCCGAACGCCTTCAGGGCCACCTTGACCGCGGGGTCGAGAACCTTGAACATGAGCTGCGGGTACACGCCGAACACCACGATCGCCACCAGCAGCGGCGTCCATGCGATCCACTCGAAGGTGCCCACGTCGTGGATGTCCTCGTCGTGTCCGTGGCCGGGGGCGAACTCGGCAGTGGGCTCGCCGAACGCCGTGCGCTGGTAGAGCCACAGCAGGTAGCCGGCGGCGAGGACGGTGCCGAGCGCGGCGACGACCATGAAAGTGCGGAACGTCTCGACCGGCAGACCGTCGGCGGGTTGGTACGCGGAAAGAATCGCCGGGAACTCGCCCCAGAACCCCGCAAGGCCCGGCAGACCGAGCGATGCCATCGCACAGAAGCCGAGGATCCAGCCGAGGCGCGGCATCTGCTTGAGCATCCCGGAGAGACGCTTGATCTCGAGCGTGTGGTACCGCTCCTTCACCGATCCGGCGAGGAAGAAGAGCATGCCGGTGATGAGGCCGTGCGCGACCATGCCGAACATCGCCGCGTTGAGGCCGAACGGCGTGAGCGTGGAGATGCCGAGCATCACGAAACCCATGTGCGCGACGGAAGAGAACGCGATGAGGCGCTTCATGTCAGTCTGGGCCAGGCAGCCGAGCGCGCCGTAGATGATGCCGATGACGGAGAGGAGACCGATCCACGGTGCCCACTCCTTCGCCGCCTCGGGGAGGATCGGGATGGCGATGCGGACGAAGCCGTAGGTGCCGAGCTTCAGGAGGATGGCGGCCAGGATGACCGAACCCTGCGTGGGTGCCTGCGTGTGCGCGTCGGGCAGCCATGTGTGGAACGGGAACATCGGCACCTTCACCGCGAAGCCGACGAACATGCCGGCGAAGATCCAGACCTGCACGTTCTTCGCGATGGCGCCGCCGTTCTCCACGAGGTACGGGATCGAGAAGGACTCCGCACCGGTCTTGAAGAACAGGGCGAGGAACGCCACCAGCATGAGTGCCGACCCGAACATGGTGTACAGGAAGAACTTGAGCGAGGCGTACTGGCGGTTCTCGCCGCCCCACACGCCGATCATGAAGTACATCGGCAGGAGCACGAGCTCGAAGAAGACGAAGAACAGGATGAGGTCACGGGCAATGAACGTGCCCGCCATTCCCGTCTGCAGCACGAGCATGAGGATGAAGAAGGCCTTCGGGTTGCCCGGCGACGGGACGTGGTCCCACGAGTAGATCATCACGAGCACCGTGATGACCATGGAGAGGAAGTACAGCGGCAGGCTGATCCCGTCGACGCCGATGAGGTACGAGGACTTTATGACCGAGATCCATTCGGTCTGGGCGACGAACTGCATCTCGCCGGCCTTGCCGTAGTCGAACTGGATCATGGTGAAGATGCCCACGGCAAGCGTGGCCACTGCCGTGCCGAGACCCACCGCCTTGTTCAGCGCCTCCTCGCCCTTCGGGATGAAGAGCATGATGAGAACGCCGACGAGCGGCAGGAACGTGCCGACTGACAGCACCCAGTTGTGGTCGCTCAGGACTTCCATGCCGATTTGCTCCCTCAGGTATTGATGATGACGAGTACGAGCGCACCGATGGCGGCAGTGCCGAACAGCAGTGCTCCGTACTGATTGACTTTTCCGGACTGGACAGGACGCAGGAACCCGCCGAGGCCGCGGGCGGCCTCACCTGACGCGTTGACCGTGCCGTCGACGACACGCTGGTCGACGTTGCGGTAGACCCAGCCCGACACCTTGCGCGTGATGTTCCCCGCACCGTTGACGGCGCCGTCGAGGACGTTCTGGTTGACCCAGTACGCGGCGGCCGACACCGGGTGGGCGATGCCGCGCACGATGACGTTCTCGTAGAGGGCGTCCAGGTAGTACTTGTTGACGAGGAAGCGGTACCCGCGCCCGAGCAGCGCGTTGCGCTCGGTGAGACCGACGAGCGCCTTGTTCTTGCGGTCGTACAGCTGCACGCACAGCACCCAGCTGATGACCATGCCGAGCAGGACGATGATCATCGAGAGGGCCGCCTTCGACCACTTGAACTCGGCGTGGCTGAGCTGCGGTGCCACGCAGACGCCGTCCTTCGGGGTCTCCTTGCCGCACGGCGAGTCGTGGTGTCCTTCCTCCGCGGAATGACCGTCACCCTCCTCTTCGGCGGCGGGGCGCGACGCGCCGGGGCCGCCGACGACGGTGGCCAGGCCGGTGGGGCTGATCACCTCGACGCGGGGCTCCACCCACTTCGTGAAGTTCTCGAAACTGTGGCCGAAGGGAACCGCGTTGAGGAGTCCGGACCCGATCGCGAGCGTCGCGAGGATGACGAGCGGCACGGTGATGAGCGCGGGTGACTCGTGCGGTCCGTGCGAGTCACCGTGGTGGCCGTCGTGCGCCGCATGCGCGTCGTGGTGGTCGTGGTGCCCGTGATCATCGTGGGCATGGTCGTCGTGCGCCGCATGCGCGTCGCCGTGGCCGTCGTCGTGGTGCTCCCCTGCCGCGGCGCCGCGCGGCTCGCCGAAGAACGTGAGATACGTCGCGCGGGTCATGTAGGCGGCAGTGAGGAAGGCACCGCCCAGCCCGACGTACATGAAGAGCGTGTAGCCGTTGTGGCCGACGTTGTCGATGATCTCGTCCTTCGAGAAGAAACCGGAGAACGGGAACACGCCGCACAGGGCGAGCGTGCTGATGACCCAGGTGCCGAACGTGACTGGCATGAACTTGCGCAGCCCGCCCATGTCCTTCTTCATCTCGAACGAGTGGTGCGACGCGCTGTGGCTGATGGAGCCCGCGCCAAGGAACAGGCACGCCTTGAAGAACGCGTGCGTGAAGATGTGGAACACGGCGGGCAGCCACGCCCCGGCACCGAGACCCATCATCATGTAGCCCAGCTGGCTGACGGTGGAGTACGCGAGCACCTTCTTGATGTCCGTCTGGACGAAAGCGAGGGCGGCGGCGATCACGATGGTGATGCCGCCGATGATCACGATGAAGTTGGACGAGCCGCCGAGGATGTCCATGCCCTCGAAGAACACCGGGTACAGGCGCGCGACGAGGAACACGCCCGCCACGACCATGGTGGACGAGTGGAGCAGCGAGGAGACCGGCGTGGGGCCGGCCATGGCGTCGGGCAGCCAGGTGTGGAGCGGGAACTGGCCCGACTTGCCGATGGCCGCAATGAAGAGCGCGGCGGCGCCCCAGACGATCGCCGAGTGGCTCGGCTCGCCGGACAGCGCCCAGGCAGAGAGGCCGCGGATCGAGAACCCGCTGACGCCGAGGGTCTTCTGGGTCCAGTCGTTCGCGGCGAAGAACAGGATGGAGGTGCCGGCGAGCAGCCCCACGTCACCGGTGCGGGTGGTGAAGAAGGCCTTCAGGGCGGCACGGCTGTTCGCACCTTCCTCCCACCAGTGGCCGATGAGCATGAACGAGCAGAGGCCCATGATCTCCCAGCCGAGGATCAACTGGATCATGTTCTCGGCGACGACCATGTTCATCATGCCCGCGGAGAACAGGGTGAGCGAGGCAAAGAAGTGGGTGTAGCGACGGTCGCCGCGCAGGTACTCGACGGAGTAGATCTGCACGAGCGTGGAGATGAAGGCCACCACGCCCAGCACCGCGAGGGTGAGACCGTCGACGTGCTGGCCGAGACCGAACTCCATGCCGCCGCTCTGCCACCAGGTCCACGTCTTCACGATGGGGGCGATGAACTGTTCCTCCCCGGCGCCGTTGACGCGGTCGATCCACTGCATGATTGCGCCGCCCGAGAACACGAGCGAGGCGACCATGGAGAGGATGCCGAACTCGCTGCCCTTCATCGGCATCCTCCTGCCGAAGAAGATGATGAGGGCGAAAGCGACGGCGGGGATGACGGGTATGACCCATGCGTTCTCGAGGAAGAACCCCGACGTGAGGGCGGCCGATGCGGCTTCTGAGGAGGCGGCGAACATCTGGTCAGCCCTTCATCTCGGCGAGCTCGTCGAGCGCGATGGAGCGACGGTTGCGGTACATGAGCAGCACCATCGCGAGGCCGACGCCGACCTCGGCGGCGGCGACCGCGATGACGTAGAGGGCGAACGTGTGGCCGTCGGGCGTGCCGCTGCGCAGCGAGAACGCGAGAAGGTTGATGTTCACCGAGTTGAGGATGAGCTCGATCGACATGAGGACGAGCACGGCATTGCGGCGTGCGATCACGCCGTACACGCCGATGGAGAAGAGCACGGCGCCGAGGACGAGGAACTGGTTGAGCAGCACGGTCAGTCCTTCCTTGCCAGCACGATGGCGCCGATGACGGCCGCGAGGAGCACGAACGAGAGGGCCCAGAACGGCAGCAGGTAGGGCCCGAAGATCTGGTCGGAGATGGCCATGGTGTCCACCGGGGCCGCGTCGAGCGGGAGCTGCTCGTTGCCGAAGCCGTCGTTCAGGGCGATCACCATGGTGGCGAGCATGAGGACGGCGACCGGCACGCCGAGGAGCCAGTTCTTGTTGTTGAGGTCGGTCTCGGCCCCGATGCGGGCGCGGGTGAGCATGGTGCCGAACAGGAAGAGGACCATCACGGCGCCGATGTACACCAGCACCTGCGTGATCGCCACGAACTCGGCGGCGAGGAGGACGTACTGGGCGGCGGCACCGGCGAGCACGACCACCAGCCACAGGGCGGCGTGGACCACGTTGTTCGACGTGACCACGCGCAGGGCACCGATCACCATGATCGCGGCGATCAGGTAGAAGCCCACGTTCTGGGCCACGAGAAGGTCGGCGGCGACCATCACTTCTTGCCCTTCTTCTCGGCACCGGCCTCGAGCTCGGGAGCCTCGGGCACGGTCTCCATCCACTCGCCCAGCTTCGACTTGTCGTGCAGGAGGTCGGCGATGCGCGGCTCGGAGTACTCGTACTCGGGGCTCCAGAACAGCGCATCGAACGGGCACACCTCGACACAGATGCCGCAGTACATGCACAGCGCGTAGTCGATGTCGAACCGGTCGAGCTTGTTCACCTTGCGCGGTGCGCCGCCGGCGCGGCGGGGCGGGGCGAGCTCCTTGTGGCCCTCGATGTAGATGCACCAGTCCGGGCACGACCGCGCACAGAGCATGCACGACGTGCAGTTGCCCTCGTGCAGCGCGATGACGCCGCGCGCGCGGACGGGCGGCGCCTCCTTCTCGTGCGGGTACTGCACCGTGGCCGCGACCCGTCGCATGTCCTCGGATCTGCGGCCCATGATGCTCGACGACCTGGGGCTGGTGCCCGCCATCGAATGGCTGACACAGGACTTCCAGAAGCGC
>RFZO01000082.1 GCA_009920715.1 Actinomycetota bacterium
GCGTGCTGTACCCGTCCGCGTGGTCGATGTAGACCACGTTCCCGTATCCCGTGCCGGGGTTCGATGCGGTGTAGGTGCCGGTGGCCCGAGTGACCTTGCCCGGAGCGGGGGCGAGCACGGGGGTGTTCAGGGACGCACTGAGGTCCGTCCCCTTGTGGGGACGCTTCTGGTACTTCCCGTCCACATTGAGCTCCCGGTCCGTGGTCGAAAAGTTCGATGTGATGGTGGTGGTGGTGCCAGGTGCCTCGGCCAGGACGTCGATGGACATGACCCCGCCACCGGCACCGGGCGTCGTAGGGGCAACGGTGTCCGGGACGTCGGGCGGAGGGGGCACGGAGTCCGGGCTGGCGATGATGCCCGCGATGCGGTCCCGCTCCGCCACGAACAGGGCCTCGAAGTCGTCGACTGAGGTCGTGCTCGACAGGGTGTCTGCGTCGAGGATCTGGGCGGTGAAGTACGCCTGCAACCCATCCCGCAGGTCCTTGAATGGGTATGCCTGCACCCGGTCGCCCTTCTGTACGACGCGACCTTTGGAGACCGTGACCTCGAGGCGGGCCATGTCGAACGACTTGATCTCGTGGGTCGCTTTGACGACCATCGACCCATTCTGGGTGGCGATTGGGATGCCGGCCGTCACCTGTCCCGTCACGAGTCCCGTGCCATCCTGGGAGAACTGCGTGGCCGTGGTCCGCAGGTCGTACCGTCCACCGGATGTGTCGGGGGAGCCATCCTTCAGGGAGAACCGCAACATCCCCTGGTTGGCGGGGTCGGGGTGTGCCGACGAGTAGTATCGGTAGTAGCCGGGCATCGTCTTCCCGACGCTGTACGATGCCTTGTAGTCCGACACGAGCTCGAGGAGCGCCGCCGTACTGCCCGAACCGGGGAAGGCCTTGTCGTACACGGACTGTGCGGCGCGGACGAGGACGCCGAACGCATTGTTCGCCTGTCCGACGGCCGACGACAGGTCCTGCTCCGCCGATGCCGCAGCAGCACTGGCGGCATCGACGTCCTTCTTGTCGGCCTTGGCACTCAGTCCCCGCTGCGCCTTCACCGCATCGGTGAGGGTCTGACCCGCGTCGCGCACGCGACGCGCGGCGGCGGCCAGCTCGGACGCCGACGGCAGGGGGTACTCGGTCCCATTGTCCAACTGGATGGACCACGGGCCGTCGAACGACTTGGTCTTCTCGTCGGCCGTCGATGTGTCGGATGCGGGCCGTTTCAACACCCCGGACGGCCCCATGACGACCATCAGGATGAGCTGCCGGATGCCCTCGACGGTGGTCAACGACTCGAGGTCGAACCCACGGGCGAACTGGAGCGGGTTCACCAACTGCGGGTCCAGGGCCATGACGACGTTCGGGAACCCCTGCGTCTTGCGGTAGGAGTTCGCGTATGCGGTCGACAGGGTCGGGACGGACGGGTCTCCCGATGCGTACTCCTCAGACGACCCCGACGACACGGCCCCCGACGGCAGGGTGATCGGCAACGGGGGCAGGTGCATATTGTCCAGGCTGATGTCCCACACCGTGGCCTGCCGGCCGTCGGACGGGGGCCTGCCGGGGGCGTGGAACTTCGCCCTGCGACCCACCAGCGTCAGTTGGGACGTACACGAACCGCCGAACGACACGCTGTGGGAGATGCTCGTGACGTAGTAGTAACAGTCCAGGTGGACGATGTAGACGGGGTATCCGGGCCGGAGCTCGGGTCGGATGGGGATGGACACGGATGCCGACTTGACGGCGATGTTGTAGAGGTCCATCTTCGAGATGGCCGCGTAGTATGCCGACCGACTGTCCGCGTAGTATGCCGTGTCGAATGTCTCCTGCCGCCACCCGAACTGGGCGGCCAGGCGGTAGTCGATGAACTCCGCCCGTGACCCGAAGTCCCCCTCGAGGCTGTCGACGCGGAAGTTCGAGAAGTGCCCGCCCGTCCACTTCACGACGGTGACATCGGCCTCCTTCTCCTGGACGTCGAACGAGATGACGTCCTCGGGTTCGATGCGGTACACCCGCAGCCCCGAGGTGTCCATGTTGTAGAACGGGGGCTTGAACACGATGTCCCCGTCGACGTCCTGGTAGAACTCGAACCCCGTCTCCTTGATGACCGCGTTGGCGATCTCCAGCTTCGTCAGGTAGTTGGTCTGGAGTAGGCTGATCTGGCCCCACTTCCCGACGTCGGTCGCGTACGCCTGCAGCGCAGCGACGTTCGTGCCCAGGGCATCCTCGGACGAGTTCGCCTCCGATGTGTAGACCGAGAACGGGTCGTACCCCACCGCCCGCGCCCTTCGGGCGAGCGCGTTGCCGGGGTCCTTCGCCCCACTTTGTGCCTCGGGGGACCCATAGTACTGGGCGAGCTCCTTGCTCTCCTCGGATGTCAGCTTGCCGATGAACGCCGCCTGCATCGCCGTGTAGACCTTCCCGGTTGCCGCGAACATGCGGAGGTTGGACACGGTCGTGCTGAACCGCTTCTGCCAGTAGAGGATGCTGAGGGAGAACTGCGACTCCCCCGTCTGGGACGACACGGCGGAGGCGTTCGTCGAGTTCGTCCCGAGCCAGTTCGTCTCCACACCACCCGCCGCGCCGAACACGTCGCGGTACAGGGTGTAGATGATCGCGTACGGCGACATCCCCGAGAAGTTGTGTCCCAGCCACGACGACTGGACCTTCGACCCGGTGGGCTTGCCGGCCAGGATGGACCCCTGTTCGACCATCCGCTGGTACTGCCAGAAGTGTAGCAGGTCCGCGCACGACAGCGTCGCCGTGTACTCACCCCCGTTGTACGAGTATGAGTTGTTCGTCACCACCCCGTGGAACACGAGGTAGTACGGGTACATGGACTCGTCCGTCGCCGTCGTCGTGCCGTTCGACAGCAGGTTCGACGCGGGGAAGTACCCCCGGATGTAGATGTGGACCTCCAGTCCCGGCCGCAGGGCGAACTTCCCGTCGGCGAACAGACCCGACGACTGGTACTTCGGGATGGACAGGTTGATGGTCGCCGTGGCGATGGGGTTCGTCGACGGCTCGCACGTCACCGACGTGATGTACCGCTGGATCTCGATGCGCCCGCCGCACGTCCCGCACCCTGGGATGGACGTGTCTCCGTTGATGTAGACGAGCGCGTCGGGGGTGTGCCGAATGACCTTGCGGAGGTTCGGACCCCAGTTGCCTGCGAACGGGCGGTTGGTGACGTCGGTGGCCATCGGTCACGCCAACCGGGAGGTGGAAGGGGACTCGACGGGGAAGTCGCCCATGGGCGTGGAGCACACCTCGCGGACGAACGTGGCCGCACCCCCCGCCGCGCGGGCGACCGCACCCCCCGCCGTCGCCAGCACGGGGGCCACGGTGTTGGCGAACTGCGACGCAGCACCCCCCGTGGGCTGCGCCATCGGGGCGACCGCCCCCGACGCGCGCGACTGGTCCGTGATGAAGTCGGCGGTGAACTCCATGTCGAACTGGACCCGGTGCGGGCTGTTCTCGTCGAATGAGTAGTTGAGACTCTCGATGTGTCCCTCGTACACGATGTCGTCGTAGGTGATGCGGATGGCCCCGATCATCAGGTGCGCCTCCGACCCGCCCAGGGTGTCGTACACGTAACCGTTGTTACGGTAGAACTGGACGAGGGCCGCGAAGTTCTGCCACGCCGCACTGTCCTTGCGCGACCCCCACTGGTACCCGGACGGCGACCCCGTGTCGTGCTCGACGAGGGCCTGGTACCCACGCGAAGAACCCGCGACGAACCCGGCGGTCGACCCACTGAACGACAGTTTGACCTGCTGTTCGCCCCACACCTGGTACACGTACCCGTACCGCGTGCGGGCCTGGTACGAGTGGATGCGCTCGCGGGTCACCGTCATCTCGGACGGGTTCACGAGCAGGGTCAGCGGTTCGTCCGCCATCCGGGCCAGGAAGTCCCGCTGCACCCGGATGTCCGCCGCCGTGTACGCGTCCGCGATGATCGATGTCGGGGGGAGGTTCAGCCCAGCCGGGCGGGGGGCCGACGCCGCCGCGACCGCCTGGAGGTTCGACACGTAGGACGTCCCCCGGTAGTCGGACAACAGCCCCGTCGCCACCCCGCTCGCGTTGGTCGACCCGGTGGACGCCGCCGCCGCGGAGAACGACAGGTTGTTCGGGTTCCCCGTCGACGACGTGGTGCCCGGACTCGGGGGGACGAGCGCAATGGTGAACGGCGAATAGGTGCGGACGGTCGCGTTCGTGCCGTCGACCGGCACGCCCACCTGGGTCTCGTACCCGTAGGACAGGCGGGGGCCGACGCCGAGGCCGTTGTACCGCGATGCGACGGGCGGGGTCTGGGACGCCATCAGAACGCTCCTGCGGGGGCGACCGCCGTGCGGAAGGTCACCTCCTCACGGTGGACGGTGAACTCGAACGACACCTTGAACGCGAACGGCTGTTCGGCGTTCTCCGTGACGATGAACTGGTTGAACCAACCGAGGTAGATGCCCTCGTCGAAGGTGATCTTCACGCACCCCTGCAGGGCCACGTTCCCGAGTGCGTCGTAGATGGTCCCGTTCGAGTGGAACAGGGCGAGCAGGTCCAGGAACTTGTCGTAGGCGATGGTCTCGCGGCGCGACCCACCCGCCGCGTCGAACGACGTCACGTTCGACAGGCCCGTGTACGCCCGCACGAACGCCCCCGTGGTCGCCTCCGCACTCAGGCTGACGACGGAGTCGCCCCAGTGCTGCTCGACGAACCCGCCGAGCGTCTGGATGCGCTCGACCTGGCGCTGGCGGTTGACCCGCAGGGACGACGGGTTGCAGTGCAGGACGAGGCGGACGCCGTCGGGCAGCACCGACGTCGACCAGTCGGGTCCGAGCACGTCGAACACGACCGGCGTGCGGTTCTGATTGAGCGCGCCGTCCTCGTACGAGGTGAACGCCGATGGGATGCCGCCGCGGGACACGGGCTACGCCTGGGTCGCGCGGATGGCACGCGCGACCGTGCGGTAGACCATCGCCTGGTCCCCACCGTTGATGTTGATGACGACGTTGCCACCACCGCCTCCCCCACCGGTGCGGGGGTCGAGCGGGCCGCCGTCCTTGAACATGAGGATGTTGTCCGCGCTCGGGCCACGGTACATCGACCCGTCCTTCGAGATGAAGGCGTCCTGGACGGGCGTGGGGGTCAATTTCACCCCTTCGTTCCCGATGGTCGGGGTCATGTCCGTCCCGGTCAAGGCCTTCGCCATTGCCGCGAGGTTCCCACCCGCCTCGTCCATCTTCGCCTTGGCGGCGACGACCGCGGGATCCTGTTTGGGGTCGTGGTCGTGAGCCCCAACGCCAGGCTTCATCATTGCCGCCGTGTACGCCTTCTGGTATTCCTTGTATGCGTCCTTGTACGCAGTCTCGACCGAGGTATAGGCGGAGGTAAGGCCCGCCCCCTCTCCGTGACCGTACTCCGTCTTGCTGTAAGACGCCAGCAGGCCCTCGGACGTAACCGGAACACCACCGCCCAGGGTCGCACGCACCTGGGCCTGCGCCGCCTCGTAGGACGCCTCCGAGTATGCCTTCTCGGCTTCGGTGACATCCGGTGTATCCTGGCCGCCGGCCTTTGTCCTCGCAGCAGCCAGATCCGCCTTGGCCTTCTCCGCCCGACTCATCGCCTCATCAACGTCCCGCGAGCGCTTTTCCCGGTCGGCAGCGGTCTTTTCCGGGTCGAACTCACCCTTGCTGATGTACTTCAGGATGCTCCCGAGGAGACCCTGGTCGGCCAGGGCGTTCTCAAACAGTTTGCCCTGCACCCAGTCGTTCAGGGCGTCGGTGATGGTGCCCTGCATACGCTGTTTCTCTGTCGCATCACGACGCTCCTGTGCCGCCTCAGCGGACTCCATGTTGACGCCCATCCCATAGATGACGTCGGCGAGGTTCTTGATCTCCTTGTCACCCTTCATCACCTTGTCACCCTCAACGGTGAAACCCGCAGCCTCGAGCATCTGCTTGTCGACAGGGGTCTCCGCGCCCGGTAGGCGGACGCGCCCGACCGCAGCCGCGTACTGACGGTATCGGAGGAGCGGCTCGAGCTGGTCCTCGTCGAGCCCGAGTGCCTCCATGAACTTCTGGAGCGTGGCCTTCGACGTCGCCGATTCCAGTGTCGCGTCTCCGCTCTTCTCGAGGATGCTGGCCTGGTAGTCCAGCATCAGGAGCTTGCCAGCCATGTCCAGCTTGTTCATCACGCCGGCGATTTCGTCCACCCCACCCGTCATGCCCTTGGCCGACAGGGCGAAGGCCCCGAACGAACGCGAGGCCGCACCGTCCGCGATGTTCTCCATCGCCGCCTTGAGCGCCTCACGGGTCTCGTCCGGCAACCTCGCGAGAGCCTCAACGGCCTTCGCCTGTTTTGCGGTGTCGCTCGATATGAGGCCCTCCCCCAACGCGCCCTGACCCTTGGCCTTGAAGATCTCGAGAATCTGCGACCCAAACTCGCCGGCGAACGACTTTTGGAACTCCTCGACACCCGCCGCCGTCGTGCGGCGGAACAGGTCCTGGACCTTATTCAGGCCGACCGCCTCGATGGCCGTGGTCGTGATGCGGAGGCGCTCGTCGACGCCCTTCTTCTCCGTCATCTCGCCGAGGACCTTGCTCGCATCGGCCTCGCCGACGATCTTCGAGAAACTCTTGACGAGTCCGATGGCCTGCCCGATGCGGACGTTGTAGAGGGCCATCCCGGAGGTCGCCTGGGAGATGGCCGTGAAGAACGTCTTGGTCTCCATGCCCGAGGCCGCCGTCGCATCACTGATGGCCTGGAACACGTCGAACGTGCGGTCGAGCGAGATGTTGACGTCCTTCATCAGCGTGTTCTGGTAACCAGCCAGTTCCGACACGCTGACGCCGAGCATGGACGAGTAGGTGATGGTCTGGTTGATGGCCTCCGCGAACTTGGCCTGACGTGCCGCCGCCGTCGTCGCCCCCTCAATGATGCGCTTGTACGTGATGCCGGCCGAGTTGAGTTCTTGCAGCACGCGGGCCGTCTCGTCCGTGGTCATCTTGAACTGGATGGCGGTCTCGAGTGATGCCTCGCGTGCGTCGTTCATGACCTCGGTCAGGCTCGCCGTCTGCTTGGCGGCACCGAAGTACGTGCTGCCCAGGACGTCCGAGACGCTGGCCCCCTCGAGGAGGGTCTTGTTCAGCTTCGCCTGGTAGTCGTCGGCGGCCTTCATCCACGCGACGAACACCGCCAGGACTGCCGCCACACCCGCAAGGGCAGTGGCCGTCGCCCCCAACGCCGCCGCAGCCTCCCCCATCGCCGCAGCGGTACCCGTGTCACCCGCCGCCATGGCGGCGGCCTCCTTGCCCTTCGCCATCTTCGCCAGGCCCCCGGCACCCTTGCCCAGGGACCCGACCAACGCCTTGGCGAACCCGCCCAGGTCGTTCGGGTCCATCCCATTCAGGGCCTTCTCGAACGAGTTCACGGCGTACCCGCCGAAGTCGCGCACGTTCTCGCCGCTGAACACGTCCTTGAGTCCCATCGACAGGGCCTTCTGGATGTCCTTGTTGGCGAGTTGCTCGAACGCGGCCATCTGCTTCTTGACCTCGCGGAGCTTCTCGGCGGCGAGTTGCGGGTCCGACTCGGCCATCGCGGCGCGGATGCTGTGACCGATGCCGACCGCCGCCTTGTTGACGGTATCCGTCAGGCTGGTCCTGAACCCCCGACTGGACGATTCCAGTGCGGTGGACACGAGGGTCGCGGCCGTGTTCCCCAACTTGTTCGCGTAGTCTTCGAGCTCGGATTTGATCGCACGACCGGCGGCACTGTCCGCCTGACGGCTCGCAGCCCGCTCGATCTGCAGGATGGCCGCACGGGCCGAACGTGCATCCGCCCGAAGGATGACCTCGACTTCCTTGGACAGCGCCATCACCGACCTCCTTCGTCAGGGACCGTCACGCGACGGCCCGACACAGCCTCGGATATAGGCGGGCGGTTGACGGTCATGTCCCCGCCCTTGCCGTCGGGGCGCAGACCGCCGATGGGGATGTCGGAGGACAGGTACTTGTCGTACAGTCGGCCGGGGTGGCCCGCGTCGTACAGGCGGCGCGTGCGGGTCGGGGCCTTGAGCCCCATCTCCGCCATCTGCTCCGCCGTGTACCCGACGACCGGTGCCACGTCGGGGGACTGCGCCAGCGCCTCGTCGAGGGCGGCCATCCGACGTTCGTGCGCCTCGCGCGTTTCGTCGTGCCGACGGCGGATGCCGTCCTTGTAGCCCTGCACGATGCGGTCGTGGTCGTCGAGTTCGCCGCGCTGCCACCGCCTCATCTGCTCGATGAGGTCGTCGTTGGTGCGGTGTCGGACGACCTTGATGCCGGTGTCCGACTCATCGCGGTCGACGCCGGGGTTCTTCGCCCTGCGGATGACCTCGTTCCGACGTTCGGTCTCGGCCTTCGCGCGGTTCGCCTCCTCCGTCCGGATCTGCTGGACCCACTTGGCGGCCATCGTCGATGCGACGGTGGTCGCGGCGTACCAGTCGTTCTCCCACTGGAGGCGGTCGTCCTCGTACAGGTTGAACGAGACCCACAACTGCTGCAGGGAGTTCGACCCGGCCTTGGAGACCCACGACGGGGCGCGCTCCGACGGGCACCGCCGCCCGTGCATCCGCCACTTCGTCCTGGACTGGGGTTCGTAGCAGTACGCCTCGAACACGCCGACCGCGTCATTGAGCCGACCGCGTACCGTCGACACGGCGGCGTACATCGTGTCCATGACGGGTGCGGACAGTGACCCGAACAGGTCCTCGAGCCGTCGCCGACTGGACAGGTCGTCCGCCTCGACGATGTGCCCGTCGACCTCCCATGCGGCGTTGGCCACCGCGACGCGCTTCCAGTCGCGCACCGTCTGGCACGCGGGGATGCGGACCCGCAGGATGTGCTGGTCGGACGGGTACGCCGAGCGGAACGACACCGTCACCCCACCGGCCACCACGGTCTGCGTGAGGTACCCAGGGTACAGGAGTTCCTCCACATCGGCGTACACGTCCCCAGTAGTCACCGGCGGCCACCCCCCCGGAAGTTAGGGTTGTTCGGCGTGCCGCCGGGCAACTGGTTGACGGAGGACGACGGG
>RFZO01000083.1 GCA_009920715.1 Actinomycetota bacterium
GGCCGGTTGCCTGTGCGATGTCCCCGACGATCGTCATGGAACCGTTGAGCGACCTGCGGGTGACCATGCGCAGCTGCATGGGGGTGAGATCCTGCACCTCGTCGACGACGATGTGCCCGTAGGTGCGGATCTCGTCGTTCTCGTCGGTCTTGCCGGCCTTGTTCAGGCGCGGGCCGAGCAGGAAGCGGGCCTCGTCGAGCAGGGCGGCATCCGCGTTCGACCAGCGCACATCATCCACGCTCTCGCTGCGCGGGCGGAACAAGGCCGCGTAATCCTCCTCGCGCAGGATTCCCTGGGCCGCGAGCTTGATGAGGGCGCGGCTGCCGAAGAGGTCGTGCAGCAGCTGCGCCGGCGTGAGCACGGGCCACATGCGCTCGATGGCGGCGCGGTAGTCCGGGTGCGAGCGCAGCGCCTCGCGGACCTCCTCGGGCTCGATCTCCCCGCCCTTCCACGTGGCCGCGATGGACGCCCACACCTCGTTCTCCACGTAGCGGCGCGCCTGGTTGTGGCGGTGGTAGCGCCGGCGCGCGTTCTTCACGATGTACTTGGTCTCTTCCGCGTCGAGGCGCACGTACCCGGTGCGGAACGGGAAGACCACGTCCTCCTTCAGCGGGCGCTGCCTGTCGCTGACGGCCTTGTCGATGACCTTCGCCATCTTCTTCATGCCCTTCACCCGCACCGCGTCGGCCGTGTCGGTTCCGCCGAACCGGCAGTCGGGGACGAGGTCGGCCAGCACGACCTGCTCCACGCCCGCCTCGCCGAGTGACGGGAGCACGCGCTCGATGTAGCGCAGGAACACGCGGTTCGGCCCGATGACGAGCACACCCTGGTCCTCCAGCGGGAAGCGGAACGTGTACAGCAGGTACGCGGCGCGGTGGAGCGCGACCACCGTCTTGCCGGTGCCGGGGCCACCCTGCACCACGAGCACGCCCGCATGCGGCGAGCGGATGATCTCGTCCTGCTCGGACTGGATGGTGGCCACGATGTCGCCCAGCTGGCCGGTGCGCCCGCGCTCCAGCGCGGACAGCAACGTGCTGTACCCACGGATGCCGGCACGCGGGTTGGCGTCGTTGTCGAGACCCTCCTCGCCGCCGACGCCGAGATGACCCTCCCCGAACAGTTCGTCCTCGAGGCCCAGCAGCTCGCGACCGTTCACGATGAAGTGACGACGGCGGGCGAGACCCATGGGCTCGCGACCGGTGGCGCGGTAGAACGGCTCGGCCACGGGTGCGCGCCAGTCGACCACCACGGGCTCGCGGTTCTTGTCGGACAGCGCCAGACGGCCGATGTGGAACGTCTCGAACACGTCGACGGCATCCGTGTGACGGTCGATGCGGCCGAAGACCAGTGCCGAGTCGCCGAGCTCCAGCTTCTCGAGCCGGTGCACCAGCTGTTCGTCCACCGCGTTGCGCTCGAATCGCGCCTGGAACGTGCCGCCGGGTCCGGTGGACGTGAGGTCGCGCATCTTCAGCGCGTCGGCACGGCTCTCCTCGAGGCACTGGTAGGCGAACTCGATGAACGCCTTCTCCTCGTCGAACTCTGGGTGCTGCTGGGTCATGTCGGTCGTGTTCCGCCTTGCCTCACCGGATTGCCGTTGCCAGGTATGCCTGCGCCCGAAATTGGGGTCTTGCCATGCTAACGGCGGGCACCGATTCCCCCACGTCGCCGGGCTGATTTGGGCAAATGCGTCCGCCCCCGGCCGACCCTCACCCACACATTGCGCGGGCCACGAACCTCACCGCCCGGAACGGCTCCCGATGACACATCGGCGCCCGTGTCCGTCACGATTCCGGCCCGCCGAGCGCGGTCACCCACCCAACAGAAAGGGACTGCCCATGACAACGCCGAGCCGCCACCTCCCCCGCCGAACCGCCGTTCACCGAGACGTCGTGCCCGGAGGTGTCGGGCGCCGCGCGGTCCGGGCGGCAACTGCAGTCAGCCTTCTGCTCGTGTGCGCGCACGTGACCGCCGTTAGGGCGGCCGAAGGCGGAGGCTCGGCCACGGACGAGGTGATCGAGGCCGAGGTGCGCGACGGCACTCCCCCCTCGCACGACGCATCCGCCGCACAGGGAGAATGCACCTGGCAGGTGGCCACCGGTGTCGACCCCGTGACGGGCCGCGTGACGGAGCAACCCATCACCCGCGTGCGCGCCGGTCGGCGCGAGACCCTCTACCAGCGCTCGTGCACCGGGAAGGAATGGGAGCACTGGTACGCGTGGATCGCCGAGTCGACCACCACCCGCATCCGCACCCGCGCCGAGGCCACCGCGACCGAGAAACTGGCCCGGCTGGTGTTCCGCACCGCACCCCCTCAGGACCGCACGGTCGTCAACGTGGGCACGTGGTTCTGGGTGCCGCGTTCGCTGTGGAAGCCCGTGTCCGCCACCGCGTACGTGGCCACGCCCGCCGGCGTCGTGTCGGTGACCGTCACGGCAACGCCGTCGCGCCTGCGCTTCGACCCGGGCAACGGCGACGACGCGGTCTGGTGCGACGGCCCGGGCCGGCCATGGACACCCCATTACGGGGACACCGCGCGGAGCGAGTGCATGTACACGTACGGGCGCGCCTCCACTTCGCAGCTCGCGCGGCGGTTCGGGGCGGTCGACGGGAGGTTCCGCGCGCGGACCGCGGTGGAGTGGCGCGTGCGGGTCACGTCGAACTTCGGGCTTGCATTCCCGCTCCCGAACGTTCGGACAGGTCTCGTCACGCCTGTCACCGTGCACGAGCTGCAGGCCCTGGTGCGCGGATGAGGCCCGTGTGCCGCTCGCGGAGGTGCGATTTCCGCACCCGAGCGCGGCGACCGTAACCTTGCACGGTCCCCGACACCGGCGCGCACGACACCGGACACACTGCAGAAGACAAGGTCACCATGAGCGACGACAAAGACAGATTTCTCCTCGACCGCAGGTACGCGTCGGCCCTCGCCGATGTCGACGACGCCACGCTCGCCACTCTCGCCTCCGCGCTCGAGGACGAGTTGCGCGACGCGTTTGCCCGTCTGGTTGGCCTGCCCGAGGGTGCGTTCGACGACGCTGCGTCCCTCGGCGCCCTGGTGCGCGAGGGCTACACCCGCCGCAAGGTGGCCCACGACACCGGCATCCTCCTTGCGGAGCCCTGCACCCAGTACTCCATTGAGAAGCTCGGCGAGGCCTCGGAGGACCCCACACTCGAGCAACTGAACGGGCTGCTCCCCGAGATCACCGAGAAGTTCGGGATTGTCGCCGTGCAGCTGATGGTCATCCAGTACTCGCGCTCGCTGAAGGGCTTCCGCGAGCTCGTGGCATCCGACGAGCGGTTCGCCCCGAGGGGCGAGCCGGTGGGCGGCGTTCTTCTCACGAAGGACGAGGCGGAGCAGGCCGCCAAGCGCGAGGCGCGCAAGGCACGCAAGGCCGCGAAGAAGAAGTAGGGCAAACAGCCGGCGCGCCAGCCGGCCGGCCCTCAGCCGAAGAAGACGCTGGCGACGTTGTCGTAGATCGACAGGTCGACGTGGCGCGTCCGGCCGATCACGCCTGTGAGGGGCGTGCGGACGATCTCGTCGTTGCGCACCGCCACCATCTGGCCGAACACGCCGGCATGGAGCGTCTCGGTGGCGGCCACGCCGAGTCGCGTGCACAGCACCCGGTCGAACGCCCCCGGTGTGCCGCCCCGCTGCACATGGCCGATCTGCACCACGCGCGTGTCGAACCCGGTGCGCTCGGCGAGCGCCTCGGCAACTGCTGACGACATCCCGCCCAGGCGCGGCCTGCCGAACGGGTCGAGCGAGTACTGCGGCGCGGGCATTGTCCCCTCGACGGGAGTGGCACCTTCCGCGACCACCACGATCGAGGCGTACCGTCCGCGCGAGTGACGGCGCGTGACGACCTCGGCGACTGAATCGATGTCGAACGGCCGCTCGGGGATGAGGATGGCAGTGGCACCACCTGCGATGCCGGCGTACGTGGCGATCCACCCGGTGTCGCGACCCATCACCTCCACCACGATCACGCGGTCGTGGCTTTCGGCAGTGGTGTGGAGGCGGTCGATCGCGTCGGTGGCGGTCTGCACGGCGGTGTGGAAGCCGAAGCACACGTCGGTTCCCTCCACGTCGTTGTCGATGGTCTTCGGCACACCCACGACAGGGAGCCCGATGTCGCCGTGCAGTTTCGCGGCGACGGACAGCGACCCGTTCCCGCCGATCACCACGAAGCCGTCGAGACCGAGTTCGTCGCACACCGCACGCACGCGCTCCGGGCCGTCGGCGTGGTCGTACGGGCTGCCGCGCCGCGTACCGATGATGGTGCCGCCCTTGGGGAGCATGCCGCGCATCGTGCCGACCGTGAGTTCGATGAAGCGCTTCTCCCGCACGCCGTCCCACGCGTCGAGGAACCCGACGAACTCGTCGCCGTGGTCCACGGACCCCTTGCGCACGACGGCCCTGATGACCGCGTTCAGGCCGGGACAGTCGCCCCCGCCGGTGAGGATGCCGATGCGCATGCCCATGACGCTACAAACCTGCCCGCCGCAATGCCCGCCGATGCAGGGAACGCCACTACCCGGCTGGCGCCGCCGGCGGCACCGGCTTCACCTCCTGGTGATGCGCCTTCTCGGCCTCGAGCTCGTGGAGGAACCGCTCCAGCGTGCCCCGCGCGAGCGCCGCCGCGATCTCGAAGCGGAACTGCACCTCGGCCCCCACGTCGTTGCCGTATCCGATCGCCTCGGGTTTGCCGCCCGACGACATGAAGATGGTTGTCATGCCGATGTCGGCGTGCTCCATTGCCATCATCCTGGAAAATTTCCACTCGTCGGTGCGCACGGATCCCCGGAACATCACCCTCTTGTTCGTGATCATCGTGGTGCCCTCGTCGGTCATCGTCATCGACTCTTTTCCCGGCACGAACGTGCCGCGGTTGCCGCCGACGTGGCCGCGCACGCGACCGAAGATGGGGAACGACACTCCCCCGTACCCGCCGCGGTACTGACCGGGTGCCCGGACCACCTGGAGCAAGGCGCTGCCCGAGATGCTCGCCACGGGGAACTCGTCGTTCTCCAGCATGAACCCGTGGTCGCTGCGGTCGGTGAACTGCTCGTGCACGCGGCCCGCCGCGCAGTCGCGCACGATCTCGAGCATGCGGTCGATTGCCTCGTCGGCATCCTCCCAGTCGGCGAGATCACCGCGGTAGGTGATGGTGTCGGCCTCGAACTTCTTGCGTGCGCGCCGTCTCTTCAGTGCCCCGAACATTCCCTCACCCTACGCGCGCGGGATGATGCGGCACGGAGGCACTCCTCATCGGGCGCCGACAGCGTCACTGAATGAAACGGACCTCATCGCCGGTGCGCACCGGGCCGGGTCGCGTGATGCGCGCGTACACACCGAGGTTCTGGTCGAGATCGCGCACGATGTGACGCAGCACCTGCTTGTCGGCTGGAATGCCCCCCGCAACTTCGCGCGTGGTCATCACGCACCGCGGGCACGGCTTCAGGAACTCGATCAGCGGACCGGAATCCCCGCCGATGACGGCCGTGCGTCCCGTCCACGAGAACTCGGGGTGCCCGGCGTCGTCGCCGGTGTCCACCACGAGGCTGGGCCGGAACCTGCGGATGTCGGTGTTGCTGCCGGGCAGCGCGGCGGCGAGCGAGCGCACCGCCGACGTGGTCATCACGAGCAGCGGCCAGCAGTCGTAGTGCGTGCCGGGCGGCGACTCGAACTCCACAACCTCCGGAGGGAAGGCGGAGAAATCCGGCAGCGGTTCGTCGGCCTCGCGGCCGAAGATGTCGCGCAGTTCCTGCACGGGGTCCCCACCGCCGCCGGGGCCGCGGCGGAAATGGTCGAGGTTGCCGTCAGCAGGCAGTGACTCGAGCGCGACGCGGTGGCCGAGCGCCGTCGAGATGCGCGCGTCCACATCGGCATCGTCGCTGTGCACGGTTGAACCGTCGGGCAGCGTGATCTGCACGCGGGTGCCGTCGGTGTAGGCGGCGGAGAACTTCATCAGGTCGCCGATGCGCTTCGCGCCGCGGATGCCGCCGAGCTCCTGGGACCGCACCGCCCAGTGACGGTCACCCACGATGCCCAGGACGGAGAGTTCGGCGGACTCCACGGTGCCGCCCACCATGGACTTCACCGGGTAGCGCCAGATCTCGTGCAGGCGCATCGCCGGACTCAGCTGTAGAACGGGTTGGCGCCGGTGGAGTGGTCGGTGACGTCGCGCACCTTCACGATGCCCGGCACCTGCTCGACGAGCGTGGTCTGCACGCCCTCGAGCATGGTCATCTTGCTCATGGAGCAACCGTGGCAGCCGCCGCCCATGGTGAGGTAGGCGATGCCGTCCTCGTCGTGGCCCACGTAGGTCACGAAGCCGCCGTGCGCGGCGAGAGACGGGTTGATCTCGGTGCCGATGACCGCCTCGACCTGGGCGGAGAGCTCGTCGTCGTTCACGAGGCCCTCGATGGCGATCATCGGGGGCTTGTTGGGGTTGCGGATGATGAGACCCTGGCGCTCGCTGTAGTCGAGGACGGCGCCGTTGACGTGCTCGAACGACTGGAGCGGGATGATGACCTTGATCTTCTTCTCGCCCTCTCCGATGGTGCGCACCTCGTCGGTGAAGGCGGCCTGGGTGACGATCTCGAACGACAGGTCGTACTTGAACTCCTCACCGGGGGCGGCGATGACCTCGAGCCGCAGGCCGAGGCGCTCCTTCTCGGGCTCCTCGTCACGGAGGGTGATCAACTGCGTGAGCGCCTCGTCGGTGATCTCGATGATCGTGTCGGAACTCTGGGGGGCGAGAGGGCTCATGGCGCCGAAGGCTACCGAGGCACAGACCCGGGGGCAAGGAAAACCCTTGGGAACAAAGGGCCAGCGCAGCGTGTTGACCTGGCCCCCTCGGGTGCATTCCGGTGCCCCTAACGGTCCGCTCACCGCTCCGTCGCTTCCCCATGACGGGAGCCAACCGGACTTCCGCAACGACACACCTGAAAGGGACAATAGGTACACAACATGGACAACACGCACATCCCGCTCCTCGTCAACACGACCCCGCCCCGGGCGGCCGACACGCGGAAGGTCCTCTTCGCGGGCGACATCCACGGCCAGCACGAGCACCTCGCCTGGCTCTTCGGGCGCGCCGTGCAGCTGGGCGCCACCGACATCGTCGCGTGCGGCGACTTCGGCTACTGGCCCCACTACTCATGGGGTGTCGAGTACCTCCGACTCGCAGAGACGCTCACGGCCCGCACCGGCATCGTGCTGTGGTGGGTGGACGGCAACCACGAGAACCACGACCTGCTCGACCAGCTCGCAGCACTGCACGGCACGGATTCACCCATCCCCGTTGCCGGGCCTGACGTGCGCTGGATCCCCCGCGGCTGCGTGGTGGACCTTGGTGGCGTCACGCTCATGGGCTTCGGCGGGGCGTACTCAGTGGACTGGCAGCACCGCACCCCCGGCACCACGTTCTGGGCACAAGAGCTCATCACCCAGGAACAGGTCGATGCGCTCGCTGCACGAACCGTCGACATCCTCGTCACCCACGAGGCACCCCGGGGCATGCGGCTCGGGTACAAGGACTCGATCCCCGAGTCAATCGCGCAACGCGACCTTGTCCAGCAGATCCAGGACAAGGTGCGCCCGGCGCTTCACGTCTGCGGCCACCACCACGTCGAGGCCTGCTGGTTCAACGACGGCACCGAGGTGCGCGTCATCGGACGTGACGGCATGGGCGACCGGTCGATCCTGCTGGTCGACCTCGCGGAGCGCTTCCCGGCGCAGGAGGCGGCCTGACACCATGACACGCACCATCACGTTCGTCCACGGTGCCGCCACGCACACCGGTCAGCTGCGCAGGGTCAACCAGGATGCGTTCGGCGTGGGTGACGGCGTCTTCGTCGTTGCCGACGGTCTCGGCGGTCACAACGCCGGTGAGGTCGCCTCGGCACTCGCAGTGGAGGCCGTGCTCGCCGGCACCGCCGACGGTGTGGAGGGCCCGGAGCAGTTCGGCAACGCCGTCGGCGCGGCGAATCGCGCGGTGTTCGACGCCTCGCAGCAGGACACCGGCCTGCACGGAATGGGCACCACCGTCACCGCGATCGTGGCGCTGCCCGGGCCGGGCGGCCGCGTGGCGGTGGCGAACGTCGGCGACAGCCGCACCAGCCTCTACCGAGCGGGCGACTTCATCCGCGTCACCAAGGACCACAGCCGTGTCCAGGAGATGATCGACGCGGGCGAGATCTCGCCCGACGACGAGTGGGGCCACCCCTACGGCAACGTGCTCACGCGCGCTGTCGGTCTGGAGCCCCACGTCGAGGTCGACGTCTACGTCATCACGGCCGAGCCGCGCGACCGCTTCCTGCTGTGCAGCGACGGTCTCATCGACGAGGTGCGCGAGGAGGACATCGCGGAGGCCCTGTGGCGCCACCGCGACCCGCAGGAGTGCGCCGACAGGCTGGTGGACATGGCCAACGAGGCCGGCGGCCACGACAACATCACCGTCATCGTGGTCGACGTGCTGGCGGGCGACGCCGCCTGATCTCAGCGGCGGATGCCGCTGGAACCGCCGTCCACCTCGATGCGCTGCCCGGTGACATAACCCGACCACGGCGACAAGAGGAAGAGGACAGCACCGGCGATGTCCTCCGGCTGGCACACCCGGCCGAACGGCGCTGCGGCGTCCATGGCGCGCAGGTCCTGCATCTCTTCCTTGCTCTTTCCCTGCATCGCACGGGCGAGTCGCACGCCCATGTCGGTCTCCACCAGGCCGGGCGCAACGATGTTCACGTGGATGCGGTGCGCCAGCTCCTCCTTCGCGAGGGTCAGCGCGAGCGCCTCCATGGCGGCCTTGCCCATGTTGTACGGCGCACCGTTGCCGGCCATGCCCTTTGTGGCGACCGACGAGATGAACACCACGTGCCCGCCGCCCTTCTTGCGCATCTCGGGGATGAACGCACGGCACAGCTGGTGCGGACCGAGCGCGTGCGTCTCCACCAGATTCCACAGTTCCTTCTCGTCGGTGTCCACCACGCTGCGTCCGCGCGAGGCGTTGCCGCCGTTCACGATCGCGATGTCGAGACCGCCGTGGGCGGCGTGGATCTCGTCCAT
>RFZO01000084.1 GCA_009920715.1 Actinomycetota bacterium
GGAAGACAGCTTTGCCCGGCATGGGGCGGACTCTACCCCGCACGCGGGACGCACCCCGCGGACGGTCCTAACGGTCCGGCCCACCGCACGGGTCGCCGCGCGCACCCAGACGGCGCGCGACGACCCGAGGGCGATTCAGGTCAGAGTGAGCTGACGTCGACGCTGGCGGGCACCAGCACCTTGTCGATCACGTGGATGACGCCGTTCGAGGCATCGACATCCGTCGCCGTGACCATTGCGTCATTCACCTTCACACCGCCGTCGGTGGTGATGGTGATCGAGGAGCCCTCCACGGTGGCGGCGTCACCGGCGGCCACATCGGCTGCCATAACCTCGGCACCGAGCACGTGGTAGGTGAGGATCTTCACGAGGATGTCCTTGTTCTCCGCGAGGAGGAGCTTCTCGAGCAGGCCCTCGGGGAGCGCCTCGAACGCCGCGTTGGTCGGCGCGAAGACCGTGAACGGTCCGGTGCCCGAGAGAGTCTCGCCCAGGCCGGCGGCGGTCACCGCGGCGACCAGGGTGCTGAAGTCCTCGTTGGCCGATGCCACCTCGACGATGTTGCCCGGGGCTGCCGGCATCGTGGTGTCGACCACGGCCGCAGCCGTGGTGTCGGAGGAAGAGTCGTCAGAGCCGCAGGCGGCAAAGACAAGGGTGGATGCCGCGATGGCGGCGATGATTCGTGATTTCACGGGGGTTCTCCTTGGGGGGACTGACCGTGCAGATGGGCACGGCACAGCAGGCAACCAGAGCAAACCACTTCCGATTCCGCGAACCTCGCGGGAGACACCATGAAGTGAGGGATGTACTGCCGCTAGCCGCGGCCGACCATGCCCCCACCGACGCTGATGGCGGCGATGTTGTTGAGGATCGTGGGCATCAGATACTCGCGCAGACGCTGCAGCGCGGCATCTGCCGACGCATGGCCCGCGCGCTGGAGGACATCGAGATCCGCGATCGTCTCCTGCAGCCCGTAGCCGAGCCGTGCATGGGCCTCCCGCACCGGCGCCTGGTCCACCGGCACCGGCACATCAGCGAGGGAGCCCAGCGTGGCCGCACGCTCGCGAATCCGGTCGGCCTCGGGGCCCCGTACATCACCGAGCACGGCCGCGACGTCGCGCAGTGTCCGCGTCATCTGGTTGTGCTCCTCGGCGACAGCCGCATCCAGCATCGGCAGCACCTGTCGCACCTGCTGCACGAGGGACTGCATCATCATCGCCGTCGCCATCGACTTCGGGTTGGCGAGATGAGGGATGATCTCGTTCTGCAGGGCCACGATGAGCCCCTCGAGTATGTCGTCGATTGTCGGTGTGGTGTTCATGCTGTTGTCCCCGGGTAGCCCATCAATTGCGCCATCGCCGGCAGTGCGGGAAGGCTCGACTGGATCAGATAGAGCGGCAGAAGGAGCATGTGCTCCTTGCGGATGCGCCGTGCCACCGACTGGTGCACCGGCACTGCGATGTTCGCGGTGCCGAAGAGGGTGAAGTACCCGAGTTCCTCCGGTGTGATGTCGGTGCCGGCGAGCTTGTTGTAGTAGGCGAGGAACCCGCCCTCCTTCTTCGGGTAGGACATCACGCTCGTGGCGCTGAGGATGTCCATCAGCACCATCCAGCCGAGGTCCTCGCGCGGGTCGCCGATCCGGCTGTTCTCCCAGTCGATGAGAGCCGTGACCCTACCGTTCTCGTAGAGGAAGTTCGCCGGGTTGAAGTCACCGTGGATCAGGGCGAGCTTCGCGGGCCGGGGCTTGTTGCGCCGCAGCGTGAGGAACGAGTCGAGCAGCATCATCATCACGGGGTCCCAGTTGATGGTGCCGTACTCGCGGATGTAGTACTCGAACGTGGTGTCCATGTACTCGTCCCACGTTCCGGCACGGATGCCCACGCCCCGCGGGTCGACGAGTGCCCCGTCGGGGTCGACCGTGCCGATGTCGGCCGAGTGCAACTCCACCAGCACCTCGCACAGGTGACGGATCACGTCCTCCGTCTGGTTCTCGTCGGCGCCGCCGTTGAACAGCGCCGATGTCTGGCCGCTTCCCTGAGCACGTTCCAGCACCATTGCCGGCTCGCCGAACGGAGCGGGGTCCATCTCGTATCCGTAGCTGCGGCTGACAGGCACCGCGGTGCGGGTGCGCAGCGCCTCGATGAGATCGTGCTCCACCGCACGGCTCGTGTTGAGGATGGCCTCGATGTCCGGCGGGTTCTTGCGGATGATGAGCGGCAGGGTCTCCTGGGTGCCTCCCCGAGTGACGGTGACATCACAGCGGAACGTCTCGCGCGAGAAGCCTCCCGGTATCGGCTGGAGATCCGCCACCACGGCGTCGGTGATGCCCGGCTCGGCACGTTTCAGCACGGCGATGATTGCTTGTTCCATGAGATCCCCCTGACCACGGCAACGCGCACAACCTATTCGTGCGTTCACCGTGCGTCAACCAGAAGTTCATCTGTCCCCCTGCGAGGTACGTGTGTGCCTGTCCTCGCCGCACGGCTGTCCGTACGGTGCGTTTCCACCCATTCACGCACCAAGGAGACACATGAGCACGCTCACCCCGACCCGCCCCACACGGTTGCCGTCCCGGATGCTCCATCCCGCCCAGAAACAGGTCTCCGTGGGCATCCTCAGCACCTATCCCCCCACCGCTTGCGGCCTGGCCACCTTCTCCGCGGCCCTCGTGAACGGCCTGTACCAGGCCGGGGTGACCGACATCGGTGTGGTCAGTGTCGGCGACGACGACGCCCTGTCCGACTCGCCCAACGTCGTCGGCCAGTTGATCCCGCGCGACGCACTCTCGATCTCGCGCGTCGCCCAGTTGCTGAACCGCTACGACATCGTCATCATCCAGCACGAGTACGGCATCTACGGCGGCGAGGACGGCGACGAGGTGCTGGAGGTCATGCGCAGGCTGCGCACCCCCGTGATCGTCACCCTCCACACCGTTCCCCTGCAGCCGACCGCGCACCAGAAGCACATCCTCGAGGCCGTCATCGGGGAGGCGGACATCGCCGTCACCATGACCGCGATCGCCCGCCAGCGCCTCCTTGCCGTCTACTCAGTCGACCCTTCGCGGGTGGCCATCATTCCCCATGGTGCGACCATCCCGCTGCCGGTGGCTCCCACGTCAGGGCACCCCCCGTTGCTCCTGACGTGGGGGCTGCTCGGCCCCGGCAAGGGAATCGAATGGGTGATCGATGCCCTCGCACTGCTGGGCGACGACGTGCCGACGGTGAACTACCTTGTGGCCGGCCAGACCCACCCGAAGGTGAAGGAGCAGCACGGCGAGCAGTACCGACGGTTCCTGCAGGACAAGGTGCGCAGGCACGGGCTGGAGGACCGCGTGCAGTTCGACTCCACCTACCGCACCGTCGACTCGCTCCTCGACCTCATCGCCCGTTCGACGTGCGTCGTGCTCCCCTACGAGTCGATCGACCAGATCACCTCCGGCGTGCTCGTCGACGCGGTGGCGGCCGGACGGCCGGTGGTGGCCACGGCCTTCCCCCACGCGGTGGAACTGCTGTCGGGCGGCGCGGGCATGCTGGTGCCGCCGCGCAACCCAGAGTCGCTCAGCAAGGCGATCCGCAAGGTGGCCACCGAGCCGGCCCTCGTGCAGTCGATGACCCAGCGAGCCGCGTCGCTCGCACCGATGCACAACTGGGCCACGGTCGCATCCACCTACAGGACGGTCGGAGAGTCCCTGCTGCGGGCTTCCTCCCTTGAGGTCCGCTCGTGACGATTCCGATCGCCTCGCGGCCGGTGTCGATGCGCCATCTCATCACCCTCACCGACGACCGCGGCATCTTCGAGCACGCCAAGGGAACGCAGCCCCGTTACGCGCACGGGTACTGCACTGACGACAATGCCCGCCTGCTCGTTGTTGCGGCGCGCGACGAGGGCCGTTCCTACGCGTCACGCAACCTCGGCCACATCGCGATGCAGTTCCTTGTGGAGGCGCAGTGCGACGACGGCGCGTTCCGCAACAGGATGAGCATGGAGCGCCTGTGGCTGGACGAGGCGTGCACGCACGACTGCTGGGGCCGCGCGCTGTGGGCGTTCGGGTCGTCCGTGTCGCACAACCACGACAACCAGATGCGCCACAAGGGACAGCTCGGCTTCGACATGGGTGCCAGGCACAGGGCCTCCTCCCCCCGCTCGATGGCCTATGCGGCCCTTGGTGCGGCCGAGATCCTGAAGGTGCACCCGTCGCATGTCGATGCGATCGACCTCCTTCATGACTCCGGCGGGATGCTGATGGCGCTGCGGAGCAAGGCGCCGTGGCCGTGGCCCGAGAGCAGGCTCTCGTACGCGAACGCGATCATCCCCGAGGCACTCATCGCGGCCGGGTTCGCGCTCAAGCGCAGCGACATGCTCGACCAGGGCATCGGCCTGCTTGAGTGGCTGGTCGACCACGAGACACGCGACGGTCACCTCTCTGTCACCCCGGCGGGTGGGTCGGGGCCCGGTGACCGCAAGCCTGCGTTCGACCAGCAACCCATAGAGGTCGCCGCCATCGCCGACGCCGCGGCACGCGCCCACCGCGTCACCCGGGACGACAAGTGGCGCATCACCGTCGACAGGGCGATCCACTGGTTCCTCGGGCACAACGACACGGGGGTCTCGATGATCGATCCCGTCACCGACGGCGGGTACGACGGCCTGGAGGCCGACGGTGTGAACGAGAACGAGGGAGCTGAGTCGACACTCTCGATGGTCCTCACGATGCAGTACGCGATGACGAACGGCGCCACGGGCGCATGAGGGCACTGAGACAGGGCGTGGACGTCCCGGGAGCCGCACGGCGCACGTCCGTCGACCTGCAGCCCGATTCCTCGCGCATCACCGTGAAGCTCTTCGTCGCGGGGCAGGAGGACTTCGGTCCCACCGAGAGCCGCACCAATGCGGTGGTGAACCGCATCATGTCGCTGTCGGACTCGGAGGTGAAGGAGGCGCTCGCAGGCGTTCACGAGGACTTTGCCCACCGGCACCATGACTTCCTCCAGTGGCTGGACGTCCACGCGCACCGTGCCACTCACCGGATCGACCCGAGGGTGCCGCTCTCGGAGGAACGGTGGCGTCTCATCGGGGCATGCTTCTCCCACGAGTTCGCGATCGAGGGGGCGGCACTCTGCAACCCGTCGGTCGTGGTCCACCCCGACCAGTCGAACCTCCCCCAGGGGATGCTCCGCTTCATGATGAGCACCAGGTGCATCGGCGAGGGACACCGTTCGTCCATCGGGTTCCGCACCGGCACGATCGACCTGTGGGGTGACGTGGTGGTCGACACTCCCGGCCGCGAGATCACCACCGGTGTCGCCGGGGACACACCGATGACGAAGGCCGGCTTCCGAGGCCTGCTCGAGAGCGCGAACGACTTCGGGGAGAACAGCAGGTCCATCATGAGGGCACTCCCCGAGGCGTTCACCTCGTCCGAACTGGAGGAGCAGCTCAACGTGATGCTCCACGACAGGGACACGTTCCGCAACGTCGACGAGACAGTGCACCATTTCCGGCACATCGCCGAGCGTTCGTACATGGTCACCTTCCCGGCGGCGTCGTCGTACTCGGAGAGGGTGCTGTGGCCGAGGGCAGACGCGGAACGCAGGGGCATGGAGGACGCGAGGTTCACCCGCTTTGTCGACCGTGATGCCCACTCCACCTACGTCGGCACGTACACCGCGTTCGACGGCCGCGACATCGCCCAGCAGGGCATCCAGACCGACGATTTCACGACGTTCCGCACCTTCCCCATCTCCGGCCCGGCGGCCCGCGGAAAGGGCCTGGCGCTCTTCCCGAGGACGGTCGGGGGGCGTTTCGTGGCTCTGACACGCCCGGACTTCGAGACCAACCACATCGCCTTCAGCGACGAGGTCGAGTACTGGGAGACGTCCACACCTCTCCATTCACCCGCGCGACCGTGGGAGGTGATCCAGCTGGGCAACTGCGGATCGCCGCTGGAGACCGAGGCGGGCTGGCTGGTCATCACCCATTCGGTGGGACCGTTCCGCACCTATCACCTCGGTGCGATGCTGCTGGACACCGAGGACCCGTGCCGCATCATCGGCGTGCTCGACACCCCGCTCCTGTCCCCCGTGGAGACCGATCGCAACGGGTACGTGCCGAACGTCGTCTACTCCTGCGGGAGCCTCGTGCACGGCCACCATCTGATGATTCCCATCGGCATCGCCGACCAGTCCATCGGTGTCGCGACAGCGCGGCTGGACGAACTGCTCGACCGTCTCATGCACTGACACTCACGCGGGTGCGCGGCGACCGAGCAGCGCGTACGCACCGCCCCCGAGCACGACGGTGAGGAGACCGAGGGCGAGAGTGTTCGTCCCCAACGACGGGACCATCACCGCAACAGCGAGGAGACCGAGCACCGGCGGCACCGGGACCCCGCGGACACTCCACGAGATCCTGAACGGACGCGGATGGGCCGGCATCGTGAACCGCAGCGCGATGACGGTCAGGTTCACCGCGACGAACTCGAAGTAGACCGCGAAGTCGGTGACGCCGGCGACCGTGGCGAGGTCCCCCGCGAGCGCGATGAGGGCGGCACAACCGGCGGCCACGCCGATTGCCACGAACGGCGCGCGGGTGCGCATGGCCACCCTCCCCAGCACCGGCGGCAGTGCGCCCTCCACGGCCATCCCGTACATCAGACGCGATGACGCGGTGAGGCACAGGAGCGTGGTGTTCGCCGTCGCGACGAGTGCGGCGGCCGCGAGCACGGTCTCCCCCCCGTCCCCCAGGATGTGGTCGAGCACCGCTGCGATCGGGCGCGGCGAGGCAGCGAGCGCGTCGGCACCGACCACGCTGACGGCGGTCATCGCGACGAGCACGTAGAGGACGGACGAGATCCCGAGAGCAAGAAGGAGTGCCCGGGGGATGGTCCGCACGGGGTTCTTCGTCTCCTCCGAGAGGGTGATCACCTCGTCGAAGCCGATGAACGCGAAGAAGACGAGTGCCGCACCGGAGAGCACTCCGCCCGCACCACCCGGGCCCGCCAGCAGGTCGACATCCCCGATGTGCGACCAACCGGCCACGATGACGAGAACCAAGCCGCCCACCTGCACCGCGCTGAGGAGGATGGTCATGCGTGCCGACCGTCTGATCCCCGAGATGGCCAACGCGGAGACCAGGGCAATGAGCATGAGTGCCCCGGCACGGCGGTCCACCCCGACGAAGTACTCGAGATAGCGGGCGAACCCCAGCGAGACCGCGGCGGCGGCGACGAACAGGCCCACCACCATCATCCACCCCGTCACGAACGCCACCGACGGCGGCGCGACATGGCGTGCGTACTCGTACTCGGCGGCCGCCCGCGGGAACATCGTCGCGAGCTCCACGTAACTCAGGCACGTGAGTGCACTGAGCACGGCGGCGACCACGAACGACATCCACACGCGCTCACCCGCCAACTCGGCCGCCGTGCCCACCAGCACGTAGATGCCGGCGCCGACGATGATGCCCACGCCGCTCGCGGTGACGGACCAGATGCCGAGCGACCTGTCGAGTGCGGCGGTTCCCCGTCCTTCGTCAGCCATCCAGCCTGAGAATAGGTTTCCCCCAGACGGTGCCCACCTCGCGGTACCGCGATGTGATGATCGTCCCGAGGGCGCCCGACGGGTCGCATCTGCGAGCCGACTGCACCTCCACGACGTACTCGGGTGCGCGGTCACCCGAGAGATAGTCACGCAGCATCGGCAGTGCGTCCGGGACCGCGCGGAAGTACTCGAACCAGCTGTACATGAACGGCGGGTCCTGCCCGAGGTGGGCGTACATCGCACTGCTCGCGCACATCGCCCACACGGTCCCGCGGTCAGGTGCGTTCGCCGCGAACCACTCCGCGACGTCCTCGTTCCAGAGCAGGCGGGTATCGGCATTCAGTTCGCTCGTCACCGTCAGGTCGTCCATCCGCACCGCCTCCACCGTGCGCGCCGCGGGCACGGCGGCACTCGCGACAACGGCGGCGGCGAGCACCCACCTGTTGCCGATCTGCGAGAGCGCGATTCCGAGGGCTGTCGCGAAGGGGAACATGAGAATCATCCAGTAGTGACGGTGGAACAGACCGCCTGCCGCGAACGCCACGACGGCGGCGGCACCCCATGCGGAGAGCACCGTGAGCATCCGCCACTGCGTCCGGAGCGAAGAGGCGAACATCACTGCGATGACGACCACGGAGACGATGACCACCGGTGCCACGATGCGGCCCGTCTCGCGCAGCTTCTCCCAGTCGGCTGATGCGAGGGCGCTCTTGTGCTCGATGCGGACCCCGGCGAACGCCCACCACCAGTCGCCGAAGCCGGTGAGCGCGGCATGGCCGAGCATCAATGACAACGGGGCGGCGGCGCCCGCGCCGTACGAACCTGCCGCCCGCAGGAACGGGACGGTTCCCCATCTGTCCTTGACGGCCGCGACGACCACCGCGACCGCCGCCGCGACCGTGGCGTCGAAGCCGCTCTGCTTCACGGTCAGCGCGGCGCCGGCGGCGACGCCCGCGAGGAAGAGCATCCTCAGGTCAGGTGTGCCCCGGTCCCACACGGCGAGCAGCACACCGGCAAGACCCACGGCACCCACGGCGCAGCTCAGCAACTCCGCGTTCGCGATGAATCCCTCGATCTGGGCGATGCTGAGCGCCAGTCCCACCGTCCACATCACCGGCAGGCGGGCCTTCTCCCCCGCCAGCACCCACGCCACGTGACCGCACGCGATCATCGCCACGAAACACGCCGCGGTCGCGAGCAGTCGCACCCCGGCTGTGTCGCCGAGCCCGACTCGGTCGAGCAGGCCGAACATGACGAGAAGCCCCTGCGGCCTGTCCACCCAGACCTGGCCGTACAGGTCCGCGCCGCGGAACCAGGCGCGGGCGACGGCCAGGTAGCCACCCTCGTCGGTGGACAGCGGGGAGAAGAGGAAGCGTGCCCGGATGACGAAGACCACCACGAACGGCAGCCACTTCCTCCACATCACCCGCAAGGCTAGACAAGTCGGTCATCGCGCCGACCTACGCTCGG
>RFZO01000085.1 GCA_009920715.1 Actinomycetota bacterium
AACGGAGAGGTTCCGCACCACACCTGGCCGTATGTGTTCAACGGGCACGTTGCGCGCACCGAGTGCACCGTCCCGCGGGTGCGCCCGTGGTCCGCAGAGATGCCCGCACTCCACGAGGTCACGGTGACGCTCGTGGACGACCGGGGCCGTGACGCACAGTCCGTGCGCCAGCGCGCGGGATTCCGGCGCGTGGAGATCAGGGACCGCAACCTGCTGGTGAACGGCGCGCGCGTGATGATCCAGGGGGTCAACCGGCACGATCACCACCCGGAGCGCGGCAAGGCCGTGACGGTGGAGGACATGCGGGCTGACATCGTGCTGATGAAGCAGCACAACGTGAACGCGGTGCGTTGCTCCCACTACCCGAACGACCCGCGGTTCCTCGACCTCTGCGACGAGCTCGGTCTGTACGTGGTGGACGAGGCCAACGTGGAGAGCCACGCGTGGAACACGAGCCTCTGTCACGACCCCCGCTACCGCGCCACGATCATGTCGCGCGTGACCCGGATGGTGGAGCGCGACAAGAACCACCCGAGCATCATCATGTGGTCACTCGGCAACGAGAGCGGCTACGGGGCGGTGCACGACGCGGCGGCGGCGTGGGTGCGCGCGTACGACCCGTCGAGGCCCGTGCACTACGAGGGCGCGGTGTACCACGAGCACCACTCGCGCGGCGGCCTTCCCGCCGCCGATCCGGTGGAGAACTGGGTGGAGGGCGGCACGGGTGCGAGCGACGTCGTGTGCCCGATGTACGCACCCATCGAGAGCATCGTGCGCTACGGCCGCGGCGGGCGCGGCACCCGGCCGCTCATCCTGTGCGAGTACAGCCATGCCATGGGCAACTCGAACGGGTCGCTCTCCGACTACTGGCATGCCTTCGAGACGACACCCGGGCTGCAGGGCGGGTTCGTGTGGGAGTGGAAGGACCACGGCATCTCGCAGGTGCTCCCCGACGGCACGAAGCGGTTCGCCTACGGCGGCCAGTTCGGGGACACCCCGAACGACGGGAACTTCGTGGCCGACGGTCTTGTCCACTCGGACATGACGCCGCACCCCGCGATGCGCGAACTGGCGTGGTGCCACAGACCTGTCGCAGTGACGGTCACGGGCAAGGGGTCTGCGGCCCGGCTGGTCGTGCGCAACCGTCAGTCGTTCCGCGACCTCTCGTGGCTGCGCGCGGAGTGGGAATTGCTCATCGACGGCGTGCCGGTGCACCGCGGTCGGCTGAAGGTGCCGAAGTGCGCCGGCGGGGCCACTGTGCGAACGGAACTGCCGGTGACCGTGCCGCGCGGCGCGGCGGATGCATCGATTGTCGTGCGGTGGTTCACCCGCGACGACGAGCCGTGGGCGCCGGCCGGTCATCTGGTCGCGTGGGACCAGACGGTGCTGCGCGCACCGTCGGCGGACCGCACGGTGCCGCGCGCGTCACCGTCAGCAGTGGTGCACCCGGATGTCGCCGCGATAGAGCCGACAGTGAGCATCTGGCGTGCCGCCGTTGACAACGACGGCTTCAAGATCATGCCCGGGCTCACCGGTTTCGGCGGGTCGCTGCGCCGCTGGACGGAGCAGGGGGTCGACGTTCGCGGGGCCGAACTCGTCGACCATGCGACCAAGCGGACCGTCACCGTCGGCGGTGCTGTCCATTTCCGCCACACGGTGCGCGTGCCCGCGCATCTCGACGACCTGCCGCGTGTGGGGGTTGCGTTCCCGGTCCCGCCGCGCTTCGTCACGTTGCGCTGGCTGGGTGACGGCCCGCACGAGTGCTACCCGGACCGCAGGGCGGGTGCCGTGCGGTCGGTGTGGGAGTCGGACCCCGACGAACTGCCGTACCTCGTGCCCCAGGAGTTCGGCCTGCGCACGGGTTGCTCGTGGTTCGAGGTGGTCGACCCCGCGTCCGGTGACGCACTGCGTTTCACGTCCAGCGGCGCGCCGTTCCATGCATCGGCGCTGTGGCACACGGCGGCTGACCTCCATGCCGCGCACGACCGCACGGAGCTCGAGCGGCGCGGTCACCTCACTGTCCATCTCGATGCCGCACACAGAGGTCTCGGCACCGCCAGTTGCGGGCCGGACACACTGCCCGAGTACCGCGTGCGCCCCGGCACGCACGTTCTCTCGTACACGGTGGAGCACATCGCCCCCCGTTGACCGTGCGCAGGCTCTGTTACCGGCTGACGGTGAGACCGGTGACGGGACGGACCTTCCATCCCTCCACGTCCGCACCGCGCTCGCACATGGCCACCACGCAGCCGCCGAACCCGCCACCCGTCATCCGCGCGCCGATCACACCCGGTGTGGCGAGAAGTCCCTCGACTGCCGCGTCCATCACCGGGGTCGACACGGCGAAGTCCGCGGCCAGGCTGCGGTGCGCGCGAACCATCACCTCGCCGGCCGTCACGTAGTTGCCGGCGCGCAGCGCCGCGACGAACTCGGTCACGCGGGCGTTCTCCGTGACCACGTGGCGGGCGCGTGCCCGCACGACCGGGTCGCGCAGTGTCCCGACGTCGGATGGTGCGGCGTCGCGCAGCGGGCCGATTTCGCGTTCGGCCGCCGCGCACTCGGCGACCCGGTCGGAGTACTCCGAGCCCTGAAGCGTGCGCGACGCGACGAAGCGGACCACGAACTCGATCCCGTCGGGCAGGGGGACGTGCGTGACGTCCAGGGTGCGGCAGTCGATCAGGGTGCCGTGACCCGCCCGTGCGGACGCGATGCACAACTGGTCCATGATCCCGGTGGGCACGCCGGTCGCCCGGTGCTCGGCACGGCGGGTGAGCTGCGCGAGCTCGGCGGCGGCCCGCGCGTCGGCTGGCATGCCGTGCCCGAGCGCGAGGGCGGCGGCAAGTTCGAGTGCCGCACTGGACGACAGGCCCGCACCGACGGGGATGGTGGTGGAGACGTGAGCCCTCACGCTCTGCACTGCGATGCCGGCGGCCCGCATCTCGTCGGCCACGGCGGCGGGATAGCGCCGCCAGTCGGGGTCGCTCGTGTCGTCGGATGTGAGCTCGGTCGGGCCGTCGACGGGCTCGAACTCGACAGTGGTGAAGCGGTCGACGGCCATGGGGAAGACGAGCCCGCCCGTGTAGTCGGTGTGCTCGCCGATCAGGTTCACCCGGCCCGACGCCACCGCACTTTTCTTCCGCACGCGGCAACAGTAGTTTCGGGGCATGGCGGGGGCACCGAAGGACGAGTGGCAGGAGCGGTACGGCTCGTCGCGCCAACGTGACGTCCCGTTCGCCACCATGTCCGGCATACCGCTCGAACCGGTCTACGGACCGGCGGACGCCGAGCATCCGGGCGTGTTCCCGTACACCCGCGGCCCGTACGCGTCGATGTACCGCAGCAAGCTGTGGACGATGCGCATGTTCGCCGGCTTCGGCACGGCGGAGGACACGAACGAGCGCTTCAAGGAGATCATCCGCGCCGGTGGGGACGGCCTGTCAACGGCGTTCGACATGCCCACGCTCCTCGGGCTGGACAGTGACGACCCCATGTCGCTCGGTGAGGTCGGCCGGTGCGGGGTGGCCATCGACTCCCTTGCCGACATGCGCGACCTGTTCTCGGGGATCGACCTCGGCTCCATCACCACGTCGATGACCATCAACTCCCCGGCGGCCCCCGTGCTCGCCATGTTCGTCGCCCAGGCCGAGGAGACCGGCGTCCCGCGCCGTGCGATCGGCGGCACGCTGCAGAACGACATCCTGAAGGAGTACCAGGCGCAGAAGGAGTTCGTCTTCCCGCCGCGCCAGTCGATGCGGCTCGTGCGCGACGTCATCGCGTTCACCGCGGCGGAGATGCCGCGCTGGCACAGCGTCTCCATCAGCGGTTACCACATCCGCGAGGCGGGCAGCACGGCCGCCGAGGAGCTGGCGTTCACGCTGGCCAACGGGTTCGCCTACGTCGAGCTCGCCCGCCAGGCCGGTCTCGACGTCGATGCGTTCGCACCGCGGCTGTCGTTCTTCTTCAACGCCCACATCGACTTCTTCGAGGAGATCGCCAAGTACCGCGCTGCGCGGCGCATCTGGGCGCGCTGGATGCGCGACCGTTACGGGGCTCACGACGAGCGCTCGATGCAGATGCGTTTCCACGCCCAGACCGCGGGCGTGTCCCTCACGGCCCAGCAGCCGGAGGTCAACATCGTGCGCACCGCGGTGGAGGCGCTCGCCGCCGTTCTCGGCGGCACGCAGTCGCTGCACACCAACTCCATGGACGAGGCGCTCGCGCTGCCCACCGAGAAGGCGGCGCGCATCGCGCTGCGCACCCAGCAGGTCATCGCCCACGAGACGAACGTGGCGCACGTGGCGGACCCGTTCGGGGGCAGTTGGTTCATGGAGGAGCTCACCGACGAGATGGAGCGCCGCGCGGGGGAGATCTTCGATGCGATCGACGCCATGGGCGGCGGTTCCATGCTGGAGGGCTGCATCAAGGGGATCGAGGAGAACTGGTTCCAGGGTCGCATCGCGGACAGCGCGTACGAGCTGGAGCGCGCGTTCAACGCGGGCGAGCGCGTGGTGGTCGGCGCGAACAGGTTCCTCGAGGGCAACGAGGAGGGGTTCGGGGACATCCTGCGCATCACCCAGGAGCAGGAGGAGCGCCAGCGCGCGCGTCTCGACTCCGTGCGCCGCGACCGTGACGACGCGAAGGTGGCCGAGGCGCGGGACCGGCTGGCGTTCGAGGCCGCCGACCCCGAGGCCAACCTGATGCCCGCGTTGATCGACGCTTCGCACGCGTACGTGACGCTGGGGGAGATGATGTCCACGCTGGGCGGGGTGTTCGGCCGCCACACGGAAGTGCCGAGCATCTGATGCCCACCCGCGTGCTGGTCGCGAAGGTCGGTCTGGACGGCCACGACAGGGGCATCAAGATCGTTGCCCGCACGCTGCGCGACGCGGGCATGGAGGTCATCTACACGGGCTTGTTCCAGACGCCCGACACGGTTGCGTCCGCGGCGATCGACGAGGACGTCGACGTGGTGGGACTCTCCATGCTGTCCGGCGCGCACATGACGCTCGCGCCGCTCGTGGTGAAGGCACTGCGCGACCGCGGAAGCGAGATCCCCGTCGTTGTCGGGGGGATCATCCCCGACCAGGACGCGGACGAGCTGCGGTCTGCCGGTGTTGCCGCCGTGCTGGGGCCCGGTGCCACCGCTGACGCGGTCGTCAGCACCGTCGAGTCGGTCGTGCGCTGAGCGCCGGCGTCATTCCGAGGTTCTGAAGATCACAGGTGCGCTCGACCGTCCGGTCAGGGCGTCGGGCCCCGGGGCCACCCTCTCCACGGCGAGCGCCCATTCGTCCGCCCCGTCGAGTGGGCCCGTGGGGCGCGGCAGCGAGAACTCCTCGGTGCTGCGGAGATAGACCACGTCGGCAGTGATGCTGCCATCATTGGCTGCCGGAGCATTGTCGCACGACTCGTCGACGGAAGAGAACGAGTTCGCCTCGGAGCTCATCTCCACCGTGCCGAGCAGCACCGACCCGCCGCCGCCGGCCCGCAGCGACACGGCGTACTTCGACGTCACGGCCGGCACCGAGCCCTCCTCCACCCACAGGTTCTTCGATGCGCGGCACGCGGCCCTGTAGGAGAGGGTCGCGTCGGCACCCGCGCCGGCGAGCGGCCCGAACCTCCTCGACCCGACGATCGCGTCGGACACGACCAGCCCGACCGTCCCGTCCTCGTTGATGCCCGCAGAGACGGTCAACGACCCGCCGTCACCGAAGTCGTAGACGGCGCTTGTCGCCCCTGCCACGCGCAGCACGGCAGGTCCGCCGTCGACGAGTGGAACGAGGACCGCCGCGAGTGCGGCCACGGCGACGGCCACTGTGCCGCCGAACGCGACAGGGACGACCCTCGCGAACCGTCGTGCACGGGCCTCGCGGACGCTGTCACCGAGGGACCGCGCCACGGACACCGCGTCGCGCGCGGTGTCCCGCGTGCGCCACGGATGGCGCCACCACTGGTGACCGAGGCCCGCAAGCACGTCGTCCAGCCACTGCGACCGCCTCGTCCGCCTGTCGGCGACCGGGTCGAGCGGGGTGTCGGTGAGGGCGATGTGGATGTCGCTGCCGTCGAGCGCGAAGGTGACGTTCGCGCCGAATCCGTCCCCGAACCGCTGCACCCGTCCGAGGGCGAGAACCGTCCCGGTGTCAGCATCCGAGATTCGGACCCACTCGTGCGAGGACTGCACGGGCACGTCGATCATCAGCACCGAGTCACTGAGCCGCACTTTCACGTTGCCGGACTCGGTGGGCACGAGCACCGAACCGTCGCGGTGCACGTACGGGATGCCGGGTTCGTGGATGACGGCGGTGGCGGGGAGGTCGGTCATGCCCACGGACGGCACGACAGCCGAACCCGTCCCCCGGTCGGGGATCCACCCGAGGACCGCCTCGATCGGATCGCGCACCCCTGCGGGCACCAGACTCGCCGAGTCCTCTGCGACGAGGCACTCGGCAGGGACCCCTTCCGCGTCGTCGGCGGTCCACACGCCCGGTGCGACCTCGGTGAACGGCGTGACGGCTTCCCGGTCGGCGGCACGCAGGAGCCACCGCCCGGTCTCCTCGTCGAATCTTCTCTCCACCGCAGTCATCGTGTGTCCCTGAGCACGTCGCGCGCTCCGGCCTCCAGCAACTCAACGGCGCACCGTCCGCATCGTGACTTGCGCTGGTTCTGGGCCACCTCCGAGCGCCCCAGGTCCCCCTCGACGTTGATGAGCGCCGTGTGGAGCAGTCGGTCGAGCCATGTCCTCCCCGTTCCCTCCACGGGTGCGCCGCTGAGGGCGAGATGGACAACCTCGAGAGCCATCGCGACGACGACAGGGTTGCTGCAGCCGGGGCACACGAATCCCTGTTCGGCGCGTGACCCCACCGCGCGGAGCAGTTTCTCCAGGAACTCCGGTCCGTCGACGAGGCCGAGCGGGTGGCCGTCGGGCGGCAGTGCCTCGAGGGACTCGGTGCCGGCCAGGCTGGTCTCGGCCAGTCGACGCCGCGCCCGCGCCCTGTCGCGGCAGATGTTGTCGAGGACCCTCATCCCGTAGCGCGCCGCATCCTGGGGCGAGGTCATCGACGGGTGCGGCTCCGTGCGGCGGGACATCGCGTCGGTGACACGGAGGAACGCCTCGGCGATGATGTCGTCACCGTCGTCGTTCAGTGACGCGCGGCGGGCGAAGATCGACCCGTACCTGCGCGCCTCTTCGGACTCCAGCCACGCCTGCAGCATCCGCAACTGGTGCTGCAGCGTCGGGTTCACGCAGTCATCATGCCCTACCGGGTCACACCGCGCACTCGGAGTCGCCGACCTCGCCCGTGAACGGGCCGGTCTCGCCGTAGTCCACGAAGAAGTCGGGGGCCTCGTCGGGCAACGGGACGTTGTCCAGGTCGGCGAGCGTGGTGCCCACCTGCTTGGCGCCGCCGCTGCGTGACAGCCACCCTGGAAGGTCTCGCCCGCCTCGCGTTCCTCGGCGAACCGCCGAACGACCCGCGCGACCGCCTCGGGCGCGTTCTTGGCGGGGAGGCGCAGTGCCTTCTCCCCGAAGTGGATCTGCTCGTCGCCGATGTGGCCGCCGAGCAGCATCTGGTAGCCGGGCAGCGACTTGCCGTGGGCGCGGCGCTCCGCACCGAAGAACCCGATGTCGCTCGCGTGGTGCTGACCGCAGCTGTTCGTGCAGCCCGAGATGTTGATGCGCACGCCGCCGACCTCGGCGAGGCCCTCCTCCTCCAGTTTCGTGCCGATGGCGTCGGCGAGACCGCGCGACTGCGTGACGGCGATGTTGCACGTGTCGGCGCCGGGGCACGCCACCACGTCACGGGCGAGCTCCGCACCGGGCCGGGCCATGCCGATGGCGTCGAGACGCGCGAACAGCTCGCGCATCCGGTCGGGCTGCATCCCGCGGAACGCGATGTTCTGGCGGTTCGTGAGGCGCATGTCGGCGCCGAAATGCCGCTGGATCGCGGCGAGCTCGCGGAACTGCTGGGCGGTGATGTCACCGAGTGCGGCGTAGGCGACCGCGGAGACGGTGCCGTCGGCGGCACCCTTGATGACCGAGGCCTGCTCCCACCTTGTGAACGGGTCGCTGGAGCGGAGCTCCACGCGCACGCCCTGGCCGATGCTGCTGACCTCTCCGTCACCGCGGCCGGCGGGGGCGTCACCCGCGGCGGTCACCTCCGGCGGGATCCCGCCGGGCCACGTGGACGAGGCGGGCAGGGTGGTGCGGATCTTGATGACGCGTCGACGCACCTCGTCGATGCCCAGCTGGTCCATCACCCACTTCAGGCGGGCGCGCAGCTTGTTGTCGCGGTTGCCCGTCTGGTCGAACACGCGCAGCACCGCCTCGATGGTGGGCAGCAGGTCCTCACGGGTGGTGAAGTCCTCCAGCGCGAGCGCCGGGTGCGGGGTGGCGCCGAGACCGCCCGCGATGAACACGCGGAAGCCTTGCTCGACGGTGCCGTCCTCGCGGGTGCGGGTGGCGGCGATGATGCCCACGTCGTTGAACATGGCCTGGCCGCAGTCGGTGGCGCATCCGCTGAAGTTGACCTTGAACTTGCGCGGCAGGCGCTGGCCCAGCGGGTTGCGCACGAAGTGTCGGAACACTGCCTCCGCCCACGGGGTCACGTCGATCTTCTCCTCCGGGCAGGCCCCGGCGAGGTGGCAGGCCATCACGTTGCGCACGGTGTCGCCGCACGCCTCGCGCGAGGTCAGCCCGACCGCCGCGATGCGGCGGAGCAACTCGGGGATGCGGCGCAGCTCCACGAAGTGGAACTGGATGTTCTGGCGCGTGGTGATGTGGCCCCACCCGCGCGAGAACTCGTCGGCCAGGTCGGCCATCACGTCCCAGTGCTCGGGCCGGATGGACCCGGCGGGGAACTTGATGCG